>CAIRCP010000137.1 GCA_903877095.1 uncultured Actinomycetes bacterium
CTGTGGGACACTATCACCGGAAGTGCCTTTCTCGTGCCGGTCAGATTGTTGTGTGAGAACTCCAATCATCCCAGCTCAGAAGGCACTTTCCTTATTCCGACACCCGCCATTCGCCCACTACATCAGTGGATCGAGGCTTAGAGCGACATGCCAGCTTCACTGGGCCGGGCGGCGCACTCCCGGAGGCAATGGTCCATTCGGATCCGCATAACGCCGCGGTTCGACGACTGGCGGCGGGGTGTGATCGATCCACTGCGGGTCAGGCGGTGGCGATGTGTAGCGGTACCCCTCCGGAAGCTCCGAGAGATGGGCCGGGAGGTGTGTAAGCGGATACCCGCGCCACCAAATCAGATCATCGTTTTCGCCGGGCTCCCGGGATTCTGCGCCTGGCCAGTTTTCGTCGAGATCCAGTAGGTAGTAGTACAGGGCCGGGTTGTCGGTTTCGTTCCATGGACCCGGGTCTATGAGTGATCGGCGGGTGTCGCGCGCCAAGCCCCAGATGCGATCCGACGGCGGGGCGGTGTAAACCAGCCGAATTGACGGGCCATCGGTCCAGGCGTGAGTCACCAGGTACGTGCACCGACCAGGCCGGGGGTAAGCGGCCGCATTGGCATTGCTTACCTCAATGCGATGCAGCAGCTCATTGAGAATTGTGGCGGCCGACTCGCGGTCTGCGTCAGTCGGGTTCTGGTTAGGTGAGGGTTCAGTTGATGGGTGCATAGCTGTTCACCCATGGCGGCGTCAAAGTCCAATTCGGTTGCACCTCAACGACTCCGCTCCCTCCCGGAAGGGGATACATCGTGATCACTCCTTTCTGTCCGCCACCCGCCACGTTGTAGCTGGGGTTGGTGTTCGCCACAATCCTCATCGTCAGGCTCTCACCAGTGTCGGTGCAACTCGGTAGACCGAGGAAACCCGAGGTGCAGTGAGCCTTGTCGATCGGCACCTCGTAGATGAAAGTTCCACCCTGGTTCTCTTTCGGGTGGGAATGCGAGATCAGATCTTTGAACACGTTCGGATTGATCAGTCCGTGCTTCCAGTAGACCTTGTCCCAGCCGAACCCTTCTTTTGTGGCGGCGTTGTAGTAGCCGCGCCTGAGGACAACGTGGTTACCATCAAGATCCGTGGCTTCGGCGATCACATCGTTCACCGGATACGCGGGGTCGGGTGGGGGCGCTGTTTTGTAATCGACCGCCTGCACGCTGGATGGCGAGTCCGTGGCTGGTGCCTCGTCGAAGGTGACTCCCGACAGGGGCGCAGTTGCGGCAGTGATATTCGCGGCGATCTCATGGTCCGCGGCGCTCAAAGCCGCAGCGCGCAGATGGATTTGAGCGACTAGTGTCTGCGCCTGAGCTTGCCGCGCGGCGAATGCCGGTCCGAGCGCGGTCAGTGATCTGTCGGAGAGCGAAAGGTCCTCGGCCACGGTGAACCCCGCTGCGCGGGCCTCGTCGACCGCGTCGAGCATTATTCGCTTCAGGGAGTCGAGTTGGTCGGCCCCGCGGCGTGCGATCGCGGCCGCCTCGGACAGGTGGTCCGACAGGCCCCGCACCTTGACCAGATCGGCGAAGGTGCGCTGGTGAGCGACTTCGGCGGCTTCGCCTTCCCACACGGTTCCGCCCGGATTCAAGGAGCCCCGGTGGACGGCGGTGAAGGTGTCCTCCCATTCCGCCGCGGTGGCGTCCCACGACCGAGCCGCGCTCTCCAAATGGGCGGTGTCCCAGCCTTCGATCTGGGAGAGGGTCAGTGCCCCCATGCCGACGGCGGGCACCTACACCACCAGGGACGCCGGTGGCACAGCGGCGAGGGCTTGCGCAGAGTCCTCATCCGACTCGACGTAGCCGTTCGCTGCCGAACTCGCTTCAGCGCCGGTGGCACGAACGCGCACCGAGAACACCTGAGCCGCCGCTGCCGCAAGAATGCCACTCGCGGCCACCGCCGCCGCCGTGGCCTGCCCGCCGGGCAGACTAGTCGCGATCGTGACGCTCGAAGCTAACTTCGAAGCAGCTGTCCCGCACTGTTTCGACCAGCGCTCAAGACCCTTCGGATCGACCCGCATACCCCGCACCAGCAAAGACTATCGACGGACCTCTAAGAACGCGACTCACGCCGCATACCGCGGCGCAATGGCCTCCATCTGCTCGATCACCAGCTTGATCGCCTCCGGCTGCCTGTCCGGCGGGTACTTGTACTTGACTAGGAGCCGCTTGATCGATGACCGCAGCTTTGCCCGGACGTCGTCGCGAACGGTCCAGTCCGTCTTGATGTCGCGCTGCATCACGGCGACGAGTTCCCGAGCAATTTGGGCTAGCACGTCTTCGCCTTGGAACTGCAGCGCAGACTCGTTCTGTGCAACCGCGTCATAGAAGGCGAGTTCATCGCTGGACAGGGCCGGGGTGAAGCGGGAACCGCGATTCCCTTCGGCCGCAACCTCTTTCGCCATCTCGATCAGCTCCGCGATCACCTCGGCCGACGTCAGCTGCTGGTTGGTATAGCGCCGCATCAAGTCCGCGATGCGCTCAGAGAAAGCCCGCTGCCGCACCACATTGAGCTTGGTCGCGGCGGCTGCCTCCTCCAGCAGCACCGCCCGCAACGCCTCGATCGCCAGATGGGGGTTCGGTGAACGCTTCGCGGCGGCCTCAAACTCCGGACCGAGGTCCGACAGCGAAGGCTTGGGCAGGCCGGCAGCCTCGTAAATGTCAACGATGCCGTCCGACGCCGTCGACTCGTACACCAAGGCAGCCAGCAGGCGCTTGATGTCGTCGGGGATGGGACGCCCGGCCGCCTGCCGCTCTTGCGCGTCGAACTTGGCCATCCAGACACGGACCTGTTCGTAGAACTTCACCGTCGGGCGCAGGGCTTCGACTTCCTGACTTCCAGCACACAAGGCCCACGCCCTCGACAGATTGGCCGCCAGCTTGCGGAAGCGGTCACCCAACGTCGCCTCCCCTTCGCCCACCTGATTGGAGGGCGTCGCCGGTGATCGCAGGTAGTTCGTCAGCTCGACCGCGGCCTTAAACCAGCCCCGGGGAGCATTGACCTTCGCCCGCCAGTTGTAGCCGGCACATACCTCGTCGAGTTGAGCCACCAGCGCTTCGGTGAGATCGACCGCCTCGTCGATGTTCTTACCGACTGGCTTGGTCTCCCGGTCGGACTTGGTGTACTCGGCCAGGGCCGCGTTGAGGTTCTCCCGCGAAAAAGGACCTGACCGTCGAGGTGCGTCGGATCTTCGGCGGCGACAGCCCCGAACTCCTGGATCGCCTGAAGCCTGTCTTGGACAAGTTCGGCGTCGATCTCGACGCCAAGGCCAGGGCGGGAGCTGCGGACCTGCTGCAGAAGGCCGCCAAGCAGTTCGATCCCAGCGATCCGACCTCGCCGATGGCCAAGCACCACGCCGAACTGGCAGCCCGCCAGCGCGAACTGACCGAGTTGATCGGCACGAACCACCAGGACGTCACCAAGAAGTTCGACGAACTGACCGTCGCACTGAAGCTCCAGGAAGCGCGCACCAGCCTGGCGAAAGTGACGCCGATCAAGGGCGACACCTTCCAGAACCAGCTCAACGTCCTGCTCGGGCAGATCGCGACCGGACTCGGGGATGAGTACGTCGACACCCGCTCGACGACCGGCCTGGTTCCGCGGTCGAAGAAGGGCGACGGAGTGCTGACCGTGGACGGCGGCGCCGCCCGGTTGGTGGTGGAGATGACGGACTCAGCCCGTGCGGGGTGGGCCGAGTACCTCAACGAGGCCGAGCGCAATCGGCAGGCCGTCGCTGCGCTGGGCATCGTCCGAACCGCCGATCAGAATGATGGCCAGACGATCCGGGTGATCGGCTCCCGGCGGATCATTCTCGCCTTCGACCCGCAGACCGACGACCCCGACCTGATCCGGACCATCGTGATGATGTTGCGGACGGCTGCTCTCACCGCTGCGTCTCGTACGGGCGATGAGCAGATCGCTACCGCCCAGGAGAAGCTCACGGAGGCGATCGAGCAGTTGCAGAAGATCGAGGAGGTCAAGAAGACGGCCGGGGTGATCCAGAAGAGCGCCTCAAAGATCGAGACCCATTGCACCGCAATCTATTCCGGCATCCACCGGCTGCTCGCCGCCGCGCAAGCAGCCCTGGCCGAGGTCGAGGTGGAGGGAGTTGTCACTCCGTCGAACGACGCGGTCGCCTGACGACCACACGCCGCAGTTCTGGCGCCAGGCCGCCGTTGTCACCCACCGCGACGTCGGCCAACCCGAGCCAGTCCGCCATCACCCGCAGTTCGCCGGCCAACGCGTCGGCGACGCGGGTGATGGCGCGGCCGTCCTCGACGAACGCCCCCAGCACCCGCAGCACCCCGACCGACCGGTCCGCCTTGAGGTCCACCCGCGCGACGAGTTCCCCGTCGAGCAGGAATGGCCACACGTAGTAGCCGAACTTCCGTTTGGCGGCCGGGGTGTAGATCTCGATGCGGTACTCGAACCCGAAGATCCGCTCCACCCGTGGCCGGAAGAAGATCAGCGGGTCGAACGGGCACAGCAGCGCAGTCCCCCGGTCCGTGCGCGGCACCGCCTGACCGGACCGCAGGTATGCCGGCGCCGACCAGCCCGCGACCTCGACCGGCTCCAGATCGCCGGTGCGCACCAGTTCGGCGATGGCCGGCCGGACCTGGGCAGGACGCAGCCGGAAATAGTCCCGGAAGTCGGTCTCGGTGGCCACGCCCAGGGCAGTGGCCGCGCGCAGTGTCAGTTCGCGCAACGCGTCGTCGTCGTCGACCTGCCTGGCCAGCACGTCGGCGGGGAGCACCCGTTCGACAAGGTCGTAGTGCCGGGCGAAGCCCACCCGATGCGCCGTGGTGAGCACCCCGGAGGCGAACAACGCCTCGGCCACCCACTTGGTCTCACTGCGATTCCACCAGGTGCCCTTGCCGCGCCGGGTCCCTGCCTGCAGGTGCTCCTCGATCTGGCCGGCAGTGCTGGGTCCGAGTTCCGCGACAGCGCCGACGACGGCCTCGACCAGAGCGGGGTTGCTCCTGACGGCGTCGACTCCCCAACGGCCGTGGACGTATTCACGCATCCGCCAGCGCATCAACGGCCAATCCTCGACGGCCATCAGGGCGGCCTCGTGCGCCCAGTACTCCACCAGCAGGCGCGGCGAACGGGCGCTGTGACTCCATGCCGCTGCGTCAAGAATCGCCCGGTCATAGGGACCTAGCCGACTGAACACCGGCGCGTAGTGCGCGCGAACGGCGACGGACACCGAATCCAATTGCAGTACATGGATTCTACTCATCAGACGCCGCAGATCAGACCGTTTGATCGGGCCGGCTCGCCGGCTGGCGCCGAATCCCTGGGCGGCCACCGCGACGCGCCGCGCCTGGGCGGCGGTCAGCCGGGTCATTGCCGGACGTAGCTCAAAAACCGGTAGCGCAACCCCGAGGAACTGTCGTGCCAGGGCGTCGCCGTGCCGACCCAGGACGCGTCGAGCATCGGCGCCAGTACGTCCTCGTCGTCCAGTCGCAGGTCGATCTCCACCTCGGTGACCTCGCAGCGGGTCGCCGACGGCAGCGCCAGGTGGTAGACCTCCGCTCCGCCGATCACCCAGGGCCGCGGGACACTCAAGGCCTGCTCGATGGTGGTCACCACCTCGGCGCCGTCGGCCCGATAGTCCGGGTTGCGGGTGAGCACCACGTTGGGTCGCCCGGGCAGCGGCCGCATCCGCGCCGGCAGCGACTCCCAGGTCCGACGGCCCATCACCACGGTGTGGCCCATCGTGAGTTCCTTGAACCGGGCCATGTCCTCAGGGACGCGCCACGGAATGCCGCCGTCACGCCCGATCACCCCGGACGTCGACTGCGCCCAGATCAGGGCCGTCATACGGCCACGGGCGCCTTGATCGCCGGGTGCGGGTCGTAGTTGCGGATCTCGATGTCGCCGTAGGTGTAGTCGAAGATCGAATCCCGCTGGCGCAGAACGAGTTCGGGGTACGGGCGTGGCTCGCGGCTGAGCTGCTCGGTGACCTGCGCGACGTGGTTGTCGTAGATGTGGCAGTCCCCCCCAGTCCAGACGAAATCGCCCACCTCCAGGCCGGCCTGGGCGGCCATCATGTGGGTGAGCAGCGCGTAGCTGGCGATGTTGAACGGCACCCCGAGGAACATGTCGGCGCTGCGCTGGTAAAGCTGGCAGGACAGCCGGCCGTCGGCGACGTAGAACTGGAAGAACGCGTGACAGGGGGCCAGTGCCATCCGCGGGATGTCGGCGACGTTCCAGGCCGACACGATGATCCGGCGCGAGTCCGGATCGGTGCGCAGCAGGTCCAGCGCGGCGCTGATCTGGTCGACGTGCTCGCCGGACGGCGTCGGCCACGACCGCCACTGCACCCCGTAGACCGGCCCGAGATCGCCTGTCTCACCGGCCCATTCGTCCCAGATGGTGACACCGTGCTCCTGCAGCCAAGCCACATTGGAGTCGCCGCGCAGGAACCACAGCAACTCGTAGGCCACCGATTTCAGATGGACCTTCTTGGTGGTGATCAACGGGAAGCCGGCCGACAGGTCGTAGCGCAACTGATGGCCGAAAAGGCTGCGGGTACCGGTGCCGGTGCGGTCCGATTTCGGGGTTCCGTGGTCGAGGACCAGTCGCAACAGATCCTCATACGGCGTCGGGATCGGCATGCCGACAAGCTTACGTCCGCGCCTAACGGTAGAAACGACACCATGCCGACCATCACCGACACCATCAGTACGGCCGACGGCACCTGCCCGGTGACGTTGTCGACCCCTGACGGCGTGGGCTCGTGGCCCGGCATCGTGATGTATCCCGACGCGGGTGGTGTTCGCCCGGCGATGCGCGAGATGGCGCAGCGGTTGGCCTCGCTGGGGTACGCGGTGCTGCTGCCCGACGTGTACTACCGCAACGGGTCGTGGGCTCCATTCGACATGAAGGCCGTATTCGGCGACGACGCCGAACGCCGGCGGCTGTTCGCGATGATGAAGGCGATCACCCCGGAGGTGATGGCGGCCGACGCCGTCGCGTTCTTCGACTATCTGGCCGGTAGGCCGGAAGTGGCCGGGGACCGCTTCGGCACGACCGGCTACTGCATGGGGGGACGAACGTCGCTCATGGTGGCCGGCCGGGTCCCCGACCGGGTGGCCGCGGCGATGTCGTTCCACGGTGGCGGTCTGGCGGCCGAGAACGACCCCGACAGCCCGCACCTGCTGGCCGACCGCATCCAGGCGGCGGTCTATGTCGGTGCGGCGCAGAACGATTCGTCGTACACCCCCGAGCAGTCGGAGGTGCTCGACGCCGCGCTCACCGCCGCCGGCGTCGAGCACGTCATCGAGTGGTACCCCGCCGAGCACGGCTACGCGGTACCTGACACCGCCGCCTATGACGAGGCTGCCGCCGAGAAGCACTGGCAGGCCATGGAGTCGTTCTTCGGCCGGCACCTCGGCGGCCCCTGACTCCTCCGCGAACCCTTCAGTGGTGTTCGCCCTTAGCGAACACGGTTGGCGGCCAGTACCGAGAGGAGTTCGTAGCCGACCTGCGCCGCGGCGATGCCGGTGATCTCGGCGTGGTCGTAAGCCGGTGCGACTTCGACGATGTCGGCTCCGACAACGTTGAGGCCGACGAGGCCGCGCAAAGTCATGAGCAACTCCCGTGTGCTGAGGCCGCCGGACTCTGGCGTGCCGGTGCCCGGCGCGTGGGCGGGATCGAGCACATCAATGTCGACCGAGACATAGACCAGTCCGCCGTCCAGGCGTCGGCGCATCCGGTCGACAACCCCTGCGACACCGTCAAGTTCGTAATCGTCGGAACGGATCACTTGAAACCCCAGCACGGCGTCGTCTTCCAGATCTGTCTTGCTGTAGACCGGACCCCGGATGCCGATATGCAGTGAGCGCTCCATATCGATCAGCCCCTCCTCGCTGGCGCGGAGGAATGGCGTGCCGTGGGTGTAGGGAGCCCCGAAGTAGGTATCCCACGTGTCGAGGTGGGCGTCGAAGTGCAGCACCGCGATCCGGCCGTGGTCGCGGGCCAGTGATCGCAGGATCGGGAGGGCGATCGTGTGGTCGCCGCCGATGGTCAGCAATGTCGGCACGCTCCTGCGCAGTTCGGTCACCGCGTCGTCGATCGTGGTGATGGCCTCTTCGATGTTGAACGGGTTCACCGCGATGTCGCCGCAGTCAGCGACCTGATGGGTGGTTCACGGTGAGCGCGGATATTCACTGATCGTGGGTCCCAAGGTTCAATGCCCGGGTGCTCAAGTTGGTCTCCGGGAGAGGATTAAGGATGAAAGCCGCGCCACTGTTGGCCGCAATGACCGTAACAACCCTCGGGCTGGCGGGGTGCGCGGTCGGTTGCGTCCCAACGCCGGTGTAAATGACTGGGGCGCGGGTTCCTGGTTGGTGATGTTAGGCGACGGCTCCGACAGATGCCGGCGTTTCGGTGTTGGGTCCGGTCGTGGGCTGGCGGATTGGGGTCGGCGGGTCTAAA
>CAIRCP010000138.1 GCA_903877095.1 uncultured Actinomycetes bacterium
ACCGACCACCAGCCCTACCTCGACGCCATCGCCGACGAACTCAACGACCGACCCCGAGCGATCCTCGGATTCCGCACCCCCCGAGAAGTCTTCACCAAACTCCTCACCGACTCCGTTGCTTCCACCGCTTGACACTGCCGGAACCATGAAGTCTGTAATAACCCCATGCGGAATCCAGCCCGCCGCAGACAGGCTCCCGAGAAGGACGAATCCCGCTGCAAACGACCAGTACACGCGTCCTTTAAGCCAGCTTGGAAGTTGTTCGACGGTGAGATGCCGATACTCGGCCAGAGCGGCGAACTGAAGGATTCCAGCGCCCAGCGCGCCCAAAAGTGAGAGTTGCCACCAATTCATCGAATTTTATGCGGTGGCGTTCCCCCAACTGCCAAAAGCAGCCACCTGACCCGCTCCTGCCATGTCTTGCCACGACTGGCGAGTCTGTAGTAGTTGACCTCTTCACCACGAGCAGCGATCGGCTGCCGCACTTCACTCGCCATGGACTCTATTGCCCGAAGCACATCGTTCTCGCTTACCCCGAGTTCCTTGGCCAACGAATGCGACGTTCGCCAGTCGGCCTTCGACGTCTCAAGAGCTCCGCGCACTCGGTCGATAATCGCCGGCTGCGCCGCCACTAGAAGTTGAAGTCGTGGAGGACGATTCGGGATGGCTGCGAGTCTCTCCAGATCGCGGAGAGCCCTCTCAGCCGGAATGCTAATCGGATCCCTGTCTACACGGACCAAATCCTCTGCGGCGATATGCGAACAAATCACTTCATCGATGACACGCCACCTGGAAGATGGCGTTTGAAGGGTGTAGGTATCAGATAGTTCGCGCCACGATGTCTTGGCGGTGACACCGCATCGTCGTTCAACTAGTGAATACATGGCAGAAAAATCGCTGCTGACCGCCGTGCATTTTGTATCCGTATGTTCGTATTCGCGAACCAGCGTCATTGGATATTCACCAATGGTTCCAGCACAATTGCGCCCCCTTTCTCGATTAGCGCTCGCGCGGCGCTCTCTTTCTCCAGCGCTCTATCTATTTGCTCTCTAAGATTCTTGAGATCGACGGTATCCACCGCGATGTGAATTTCACCGGGTAAGCCCCGCTCGCCGGGAAAGTAGGTGAGCTTTAGTGTGTGGTTGACCATCGCGGCATCCACAATTCGCGGAATTTCTCCCTCGTCAGGAAAAACTGGTCTGATGTCTGAAATTACGCGAGAGTCAGCGAGGATTTTTTCGTAAGAATTGCGCAAGTCAATCGCCTTGGCAAACCGACGCACAGCTGTGGTGTTCAACAAGGGCCACAAATTGGCCGGCTGTTCATTGCCGACGGGCGCTAACGAGTCAGCAACGTCAGACTCAGTCAAGTTAAACTGCCGCCTGGCAAGTTCCAGAGAAGCAAGCGCCTGTAAAGCGTTGGCTGGGTCTTCAATACCAGAATCCCGCAGCAGCGTCTCTATGGTCATGTACCTCTGGTCCGAAGTATCGAGTGCTACGGACAGCGTCCGAACCTGTTCACCAGAAAGGTGCAGAAGATTGCCGACTGCATCTTTGTGACGGTCCGGCACTGAGACCTTAGCCATCACTACATCCCTCTCCCAGTCCATTGGTTGGCCCCTTGGGCACCACCACGAATTGCGCCGATGCTACTTCAAACGACGACCGAGCATTAGCCGTCTGCCCAACAGAACAAGACAGATGTTACCCATACCCGGGAACCCCAACAGACCAACGGGGTGGAGCCAACCTCGCTCCAGTTATGGCGACCAAGGCCTGGGCAAACGCCACGCTCTTGCAAGCCAAATTCTAAAAGCCGTACAGCAGCAAGTCCGCCGGCGTAACCAGACGCTCGCGCTTGGCAGGGAACTCCCGGCTCTTCACCGGGTGGCGCAACAGCGACCAAGCCATCCGGCCGACGCGAGACTGCGGTGGGGTCGCTATCGGATTAAGGTACATCTAAGACTCTCCTGAAGCGGTCGGCGTCTTCGGCAACCAGGGGAGAACTCTATCGCGTGATCCCCACCACAGCAATTAGACCGCCACCAACAACGGTAGCGACGCCAACACGCCGAGGAAATCCGTTGCCAATGTTACTGAAGTGACTACCGCTGCGGTGCTGCGGTCGGCGGGATGGGGGCCGGCAGGGCGGTGTGACCCATCAGATAGCGGTCCACTCCGGCGGCCGCGGCGCGACCCTCGGCGATCGCCCACACAATCAGCGACTGGCCGCGGCCCATGTCCCCCGCCACGAACACCCCGGGCACCGACGTCTCGAAATCGGCGTTGCGCCGGACGTTTCCGCGGTCGGTCAATTCCACACCCAACTCGCTGAGCAGTCCGGGCTTCTCAGGCCCGACAAAGCCCATCGCCAGCAGCACCAGATCGGCCGCGAGTTCGAAATCCGAACCGTCGACCTTCTCGAACCTGCCGGCGCGCATTTCAACTTCGTGCGCCCGCAGGCCGGTGACGTGGCCGTCCTTGCCGGTGAACTTCTCGGTGTTGACCGAGAACACCCGCTCACCACCCTCCTCATGCGCCGAGGACACCCGGTACATGAGGGGATAGGTCGGCCACGGGGTCGAATCCGCCCGCTCCTCGGGCGGGCGCGGCATGATCTCGAACTGGTGCACGCTACGCGCCCCCTGGCGCAGCGAGGTGCCCAGGCAGTCCGCACCGGTGTCGCCACCGCCGATGATGATGACCCGCTTGTCCTTAGCGGTGATCGGCGGCTGTCCATTGGGGCCGACCACCTGGTCGCCCTGCTGAACCTTGTTGGCCCAGGGCAGGTATTCCATCGCCTGGTGTACGCCGTCCAGTTCACGGCCGGGGATCGGCAAGTCGCGCCAATCGGTGGCACCGCCGGCCAGCACGACCGCGTCGAAGTCCTCCCGCAGTTGCTCGACGGTGATGTCCACCCCGACGTTGACGCCGGCCCGGAACTTGGTGCCCTCGGCCTCCATCTGTTCCAGACGGCGGTCGATGTGACGTTTCTCCATCTTGAACTCGGGGATTCCGTAGCGCAGCAGCCCGCCGATGCGGTCGGCGCGTTCGAAGACGGTGACGTCGTGGCCGGCACGGGTGAGTTGCTGGGCGGCGGCCAGGCCGGCCGGGCCCGAGCCGACGACGGCGACCGACTTCCCGGTCACCAGGTGCGGCCGGTTGGGCTTGACCCAGCCCTCGTCCCACGCGTTGTCGATGATCTCGACCTCGACCTGCTTGATGGTCACCGGATCGGCGTTGATGCCCAGGACGCAGGACGCCTCGCAGGGCGCTGGGCACAACCGGCCGGTGAACTCCGGGAAGTTGTTGGTGGCATGCAGCCGCTCGATGGCGTCCTGCCAACGGTCCCGATAGACCAGGTCGTTCCACTCCGGGATCAGGTTGCCCAGCGGGCAGCCGTTGTGGCAGAACGGGATTCCGCAGTCCATGCAACGCGACGCCTGGTGCTGCAGCGCCTCGTGGTCAAAGTCCTCGTAGACCTCGTTCCAGTCGCGCAGCCGCAACGGCACCGGCCGCCGCTTCGGGGTCTCGCGGCGGGTGTACTTGAGGAAACCGCTCGGATCAGCCACGGGACGCCGCCATAACCGCTTCGTCCACATCCGCGCCCGTGCGCTCGGCCTCGGCAATGGCCGCCAGCACGTTCTTGTAGTCGCGTGGCATCACCTTCACGAAATCTCCTGCCTGTCTCGGCCAGTCAGCCAGAATGCGTTCGGCGACCGCCGAATCCGTTGCGTCGCGGTGCGCCACCAGCAACTCGCGCAGCCACTCCACATCGGTGTCGTCGAGTTCCTCGAGGTTGACCATCTCGGGGTTGAGGTTGTCCGGCAGCCGGCGGGTGGGGTCGTACACATAGGCGATCCCGCCGGACATACCCGCGGCGAAGTTGCGGCCGGTCGGTCCCAGGATCACCACCCGGCCCCCGGTCATGTACTCGCAACCGTGGTCGCCCACGCCCTCGACCACGGCGTGCGCACCGGAGTTGCGGACGGCGAACCGCTCGCCGACGGTGCCCCGGATGAACGCCTCGCCGCTGGTGGCGCCGAAGAGGATGACGTTGCCGCCGATGATGTTGTCCTCGGCGACGTAACCTTGTGGCGCGTCATCGGAGGGCCGCAGCACGATCCGTCCGCCCGAAAGTCCCTTGCCGACATAGTCGTTGGCATCCCCGTACACCCGCAGTGTGATCCCGCGCGGCACGAAGGCGCCGAAGCTGTTGCCGGCCGAACCGTCGAACGTGATGTCGATGGTGCCGTCCGGCAGGCCGTCGCCGCCGTAGGCCTTGGTGACCTCGTGACCGAGCATGGTGCCGACCGTGCGGTTGGTGTTGGCGATCTTCATCGAGAACCGCACCGGCGTCTTGGAATCCAGCGCCTCGCGGCAGCGTGCGATCAGCTGCTGATCCAGCGCCTTGTCCAGACCGTGGTCCTGGCGGGAGCTGCAGTACAGATCCTGATTCATGAACGCCGAATTCGCTTCGTGCAGAACAGGACTCAGGTCCAGCTTGCGGGCCTTCCAGTGGGCGGCCGCGCGGCTGGTGTCCAGGGCGTCGACCCGGCCGACCATCTCGTTGACGGTGCGGAAGCCCAGCTGCGCCATCAGCTCGCGCACTTCCTCGGCGATGAACATGAAGAAGTTCTCGACGAATTCCGGCTTGCCGGTGAAGCGCTGGCGAAGCAGCGGATTCTGGGTGGCGACGCCGACCGGGCAGGTGTCGAGATGGCAGACCCGCATCATGATGCAGCCCGACACCACCAGCGGGGCGGTGGCGAAGCCGAACTCCTCGGCCCCGAGCAGGGCGGCGACCACGACGTCGCGGCCGGTCTTGAGCTGGCCGTCGACCTGAACGACGATCCGGTCGCGCAGGCCGTTGAGCAGCAGGGTCTGCTGGGTCTCGGCGAGGCCGAGTTCCCATGGCGCGCCGGCATGCTTGAGTGACGTCAGCGGCGAGGCGCCGGTTCCGCCGTCGTGCCCGGAGATCAACACCACGTCGGCGTGCGCTTTAGATACTCCAGCGGCAACGGTCCCCACGCCGTTCTCGCTGACCAGTTTCACGTGAATCCGGGCCTGCGGATTGGCGTTCTTCAGGTCGTAGATCAGCTGCGCCAGATCCTCGATCGAGTAGATGTCGTGGTGCGGCGGCGGCGAGATCAGGCCGACACCGGGCGTGGAGTGCCGGACCTCGGCCACCCACGGGTACACCTTGTGACCCGGAAGCTGGCCGCCCTCACCCGGTTTCGCACCCTGGGCCATCTTGATCTGGATGTCGGTGCAGTTGGTCAGATAGTGGCTGGTAACGCCGAACCGGCCGGACGCCACCTGCTTGATGGCGCTGCGCCGCCAGTCACCGTTGGCCTCGGGATCGAAGCGGCTGACCGCTTCGCCGCCCTCACCCGAATTCGACCGGGCGCCAAGGCGGTTCATCGCGATGGCCAGCGTCTCGTGGGCTTCGGCCGAGATCGACCCGAAACTCATGGCGCCGGTCGAGAACCGCTTGACGATCTCGCCGGCCGGCTCGACCTCGTCGATGGAAATGGGGGCGCGCCCAATGCTGCTGGGGTCTTTGAACTTCAGCAGGCCGCGCAGCGAGGCGATCCGCTCGCTCTGATCGTCGATCAGTCCGGTGTACTCCTTGAAGATCGAGTACTGCCCGGTGCGGGTGGAATGCTGCAGCTTGAACACCGTGTCGGGGTTGAACAGGTGGTACTCGCCCTCGCGGCGCCACTGGTACTCCCCACCGACCTCGAGTTCGCGGTGCGCGCGCTCGTCGGGCCGGTCCAGATACGCCAGTTGGTGACGGGCCGCGACGTCGGCGGCGATGTCGTCGAGGTCGATACCTCCCACCGGGCAGTTCAATCCGGTGAAGTACTCGTCGAGCACGTTCTGGGAGATGCCGATGGCCTGGAACAACTGGGCGCCGGTGTAGGACGCCACGGTGGAGATGCCCATCTTCGACATCACCT
Organism: uncultured Actinomycetes bacterium; assembly: GCA_903877095.1. Lineage (GTDB taxonomy): Bacteria > Actinomycetota > Actinomycetes > Mycobacteriales > Mycobacteriaceae > Mycobacterium. Next base: position 5,963 of record CAIRCP010000138.1, read on the forward strand.
TCAGCACGCCCTTGCCGGCGGCCTTGATGTAGTTGTAGAGAGCCTTGTCCCGGTCGATGTCAGCAAGTACGCCTCTGTCGATCATGTCGCTGATGGACTCGAACGCCATGTAGGGGTTGACCGCCCCGGCACCGAAGCCGACCAGCATCGCCATGTGGTGCACCTCGCGGGCGTCACCGGACTCCACGACCAGACCGGTCTGAGTGCGGGTGCGCTCCCGGACCAGGTGGTGGTGCACCGCCGAGAGGGACAGCAACGACGGGATCGGCGCCATCGTCATGTTCGACTCGCGGTCGCTCAGGATCAGGATCCGCGCACCGCCGGCGATCGCCTTGGACGCCTCGGCCCGGATGTCGTCGAGCGCGCGGCGCAGTCCGGCCCCGCCCTTGGCGACCGGATACAGGCAGCTGATGACGGCGGCGCGCATTCCGTGCCGATGGCCGTTGACCTCGTCGTCGGGGTCGAGATTGACCAGTTTGGCCAGCTCGTGGTTACGCAGGATCGGCTGCGGCAGCAGGATCTGGTGACACGACTCCCGGGTCGGGTGCAGCAGGTCGCTCTCCGGGCCGAGGGTGGCCGCCAGGCTCGTCACCACCTCTTCGCGGATGGCGTCCAGCGGCGGGTTGGTCACCTGGGCGAACAACTGCTGGAAGTAGTCGTAGAGCATCCGCGGGCGGGCCGACAACACGGCGATGGGGGTGTCGCTGCCCATCGAGCCGAGCGGCTCCAGACCGGTGCGGGCCATCGGCGCCACCAGCAGGTTGAGTTCCTCGTAGGTGTAGCCGAAGGCCTGCTGGCGCGCCACCACCCGGTGGTGCGGCATCCGGATGTAGGGGCCCTGTGGCAGGTCGTCGAGGTGGAACTGCTCAGACTCCAGCCACTGGGCGTAGGGATGCTCGGCGGCCAGTTCGGTCTTGACCTCCTCGTCGGAGATGATCCGGCCCTGGGCGGTGTCGACCAGGAACATCCGGCCGGGCTGCAGACGCATCCGCTTGACGACCTTGGCCGGGTCGAGATCGAGAACGCCGGCCTCAGAGGCCATGACGACCAGACCGTCGTCGGTGACCCAGATGCGCGACGGGCGAAGGCCGTTGCGGTCGAGCACCGCGCCGACCACGGTGCCGTCGGAGAAGACCACCGACGCCGGGCCGTCCCACGGCTCCATCAGCGAGGCGTGGTAGGCGTAGAAGGCCCGACGGGCCGGGTCCATGTCCTCGTTGCGCTCCCAGGCCTCCGGGATCATCATCAGCATCGCGTGCGGCAGGCTGTAGCCACCGAGGTGCAGCAGTTCGAGCACTTCGTCGAAGCGGGCGCTGTCGGAGGCACCCGGGGTGCAGACCGGGAAGACCTTTTCCACGTCGGTGCCGAAGATGTCGGTCTTGATCAGCGCTTCACGAGCGCGCATCCAGTTCTCGTTGCCGGTGACGGTGTTGATCTCACCGTTGTGCGCAATGCGCCGGAACGGGTGGGCCAACGGCCACGACGGGAACGTGTTGGTGGAGAACCGCGAGTGCACCACGCCCAGCGCGCTTTCCATCCGCTCGTCCTGCAGGTCGAGGTAGAACGCCTTGAGCTGCGGGGTGGTCAGCATGCCCTTGTAGATCAGGGTCCGGCCGGAAAGGCTTGGGAAGTAGACGGTTTCCCGGCCCGGGCCGTCCTGGCCGGGGCCCTTGGTGCCCAATTCGTGCTCGGCGCGCTTGCGCACCACATAGGCCTTGCGCTCCAGTTCCATCCCCGATGCGCCGCCGAGGAAAAGCTGCCGGAAGGTCGGCATGGCATCGCGCGCCAGCGCGCCCAGCGAAGACTCATCGGTCGGCACGTCCCGCCAACCCAGGACCGTCAGGCCCTCGGCCTCGACGATCTTCTCCAGCGCGTCCGCTGCCAGTACGGCGTCGCGGGCGGACTGCGGCAGGAAGGCGATGCCGGTGGCGTAGGAGCCCTCGTCGGGCAGATCGAACTCGCACACCGCGCGCAGGAACCTGTCCGGAACCTGGATCATGATCCCGGCGCCGTCACCGCTGTTCTGCTCGGCGCCCGCCGCACCGCGGTGCTCGAGATTGACCAGGGCGGTGATGGCGTGATCCACGATCTCCCGGCTGCGCCGGCCGTGCATGTCGACGACCATGGCCACACCGCACGCATCGTGCTCGTGAACGGGGTTGTAGAGCCCGACACTACTGGGCATAAAGCACCTCACCTCAAGTCGCGCGGCGATATCCAACGACGGCGCGCCGCGGCCCGTCGGGGTTTCCTCCGTGCGTCGGTGGACGGCGGCCCTTCCGTGGGTGTTCAACAGATGACAAAACGATAGGCAAGCAGCGCCGGACATGCCAACTTAGGGAACCCTAAGTTGATGTCCGGCATTGGCCCGGTAACGGTCCGGCCTAATTCTGGCAAACCAGGTACACCGCAGCTGTGCAGGATGGGACGCTGATCGGCACGTCGTCGCAATCTTCCGCACGACTTGAGGGTCACGACAGATAAGGAGTCTCCACATCATGACAACTCCCACGATGACGCACCGCCTCACCGCGGAGTTCATCGGCACGTTCTGGCTGGTCTTCGGCGGGTGCGGCGCGGCCGTGTTCGCGGCCGACCCGGCCGGTGACCACTCCGTCGGCATCGGCTACCTCGGGGTGTCCCTGGCTTTCGGCCTGACCGTGCTGACCGGTGTCTACGCCTTCGGCACCATCTCCGGCGGGCATTTCAACCCGGCCGTCACCCTGGGCGCCGCGCTCGCCAAGCGGGTGGAGTGGGCCGCGGTGCCCGGCTACTGGCTGGTGCAGATCCTCGGCGGCCTGGCCGGCGGCCTGGCGATCCTGACCATCGCCAAGGGCCGGCCGAAGTTCAACGCGAGCGGGAACCTGGCCGCCAACGGCTTCGGGGACCATTCGCCGCACGGCTACTCGATGATGGCGGTGCTGATCATCGAGGTGCTGCTGACCTTCGTCTTCCTGATGATCATCCTCGGCTCCACCGATGACCGGGCCCCCAAGGGCTTCGCCGGCATCTCGATCGGCCTGGGCCTGACGCTGATTCACCTGATCTCGATCCCGGTCTCCAACACCTCGGTCAACCCGGCCCGCTCCACCGGTGTCGCGTTCTTCAACGGAGCCGGCGCTCCCAGCCAGTTGTGGCTGTTCTGGCTGGCCCCGTTGGTCGGCGCGGCGATCGCCGGTGTGCTCTACCCGCTGCTGTTCCCGCGGCAGGAAGAACTGGCGACCCGCCCGGTGCGCGACGCCGCGTACGACGCGAAGTTCGTCGAAGACAAGTAACAGCCCGCACGCCTTAACGGGCCCTGACACGCAGCACTGCGGCGCCCTGTTCCATCGACCCTCCGGTCGTGGACCAGGGCGCCGCCGGCGTTCTCGGGGTGGCCCGTCCGGGGTCACGGTGCAGTAAGTTCGGTAGCCACACCACTTACGTCTGGATAGAGCAGGACCTCAATGAGTTTCAACACCACCAGCGGCAGTCGCGGCGTTTCTCAGCCGGGCGTTTTCAAGAGCTTCCTCAAACTGTTCAATAAGTTCTCAGCCGGTCGGATCCGCAAGACCGGGAAGTTCGGCGAACTGCCGTCCCTGGTGCTGACGACGGTGGGCAGTAAGAGCGGGCTCGAGCGCAACACACCACTCGCGTACTTTCCTGATGGCGGGAGCTGGTTGATCGTGGCCTCCTTTGCCGGCGCTGTGAAGAACCCGAGTTGGTACTACAACCTCGCCGCCCACCCCGAGCAGGTGTCGATCGAGTTCGGCGGACGGCGCGAATCTGTTGTTGCTGAACAGCTTCACGGTTCGGAGCGCGACGTTGCCTGGAAGCGGATCACCGCGGCGTCCCAGCGTTTCGCGGAATACCAATCGAAGACCGACCGCGAACTGCCGATCATCCGCCTGACCGCACGGTAATCGGCGGCCTCACAATCGGCTGATCCGCGGAATGGGCAGCCGAGCCCCGCGGCGCGGCCGATAGGCCAGCCGGCTGACCTCCAGCAACCGCACGGCGCGGTAGCGATGCGGGCGCATGGGTTCGAGCAGTTCAACCATGGCCGCGTCGTCGATCGGGTGACCCAGCAGCGTCCAGCCGATCATCGTCGACAGGTGGTAATCCCCGACCGATAGCGCGTCGGCGTCACCGAGCGCGCGCTGGGCGGTCTCAGCGGCGGTCCACACCCCCACGCCGGGCAGCGACGTGAAGGCGTGGCGGTCGGTCTGACGCTCCAGGGCGTCGGCGCGGGTGGCGCAGGCGACGACGGTCCGGGCCCGGCCGGGATCGACGTTGGCGCGGTGGAACTCCCAGGATGGAATGCGCCGCCACACCTCCGCGGGCGGAGGCACCCGCATGGCTTCCGGGGCCGGGCCGGGGGCCGGAGTGCCGTACTTGGTGACCAGCAGACGCCAGGACGCGAACGCGTCGACGCCCTGGACCCGTTGTTCGAGGACGGCCGGGATCAACGCCTCCAGCACCCGGCCGGTCGCCCCGATGCGCAGATGCGGCACCCGGCGCTGGGCCAGCGCGACGGTGGGGTCCGCCGGGTGGAAGGCGCTGCCGTCGTCGTCGGCGCCGAGCAGGACGGGCAGGTTGTCGACGAACTCGGTGGCGCCGTCACCCCAGGCCTGGCAGCGCACCGTGTCCGGTGCGGTGCGGGCGATGCGGGCCGTCACCGGGCCGCTGCGCTGCAGGCTGGTGCGCCAGATGGCGCCGTCCGGCTCGATCTTGAGGCACGGGTCGCCGGGCCCCCGGCGATGCGGCGCCAGCGTGTGTCCGGGACTCACCGGCCCCGGGAAGCTGAGCGTGCGCTCGATCATGGAAAAGCTCAGGGCCGTCCGGTGATTCGATCCGCGAGGACGGCGATCGGCGAGGTGCGGGCGCGGCGGGCCTCATGGCCGTCGGCCAGTTTGTAGGCCGTGTAGAGGCCGCGCACCCCCATCCAGCGCAGCGGTTCGGGCTCCCAGGTTTTCGAGTGGTGGCCCACCCACGGCAGCGCGGTGAGTTCGGTGGACCGTTTGAGGATCAGGTCGGCCAGCGTGCGCCCGGCCAGGTTGGTGGCGGTGACGCCGTGCCCGACGTAGCCGCCGGCCTCACCCATGCCGGTAGCCGGATCGAACGCGACGCCGGCCGTCCAGTCCCGCGGCACCGCCAGCACGCCGCACCAGCCGTGCGCGATCGGGACGCCGCGGGTCTGCGGCAGGGCGGTGTTCAGCACGCCGGTCAGGTACTCGATGGTGGCCGCCGGGACCGCGCCATCGCGGTCGATGCGGGAGCCGTAGCGGTAGGGCACCGAGCGTCCGCCGATGGCGATGCGGCCGTCGGCGGTGCGCTGGGCGTAGAAGAAACCGTGCGCCAGATCGCCGAGTGTTTCGCACCCCTCCCAGCCGATGCTGTCCCAGACCTGTTGCGGCAGAGTCTCGGTAGCGATCATGGAGCTGTTCATCGGCAGCCAGCGGCGACGCAGGCCGCGCATCCGGGCGGTGAAGCCCTCGGTGGCCCGGATGACGACCGGCGCCCGAAGCACCCCGTGCGGCGTTTCCGCCCGGCCGGGCGCGATCTCGGTCACCGGCGTCTGCTCGTAGATGGTGACGCCGAGACGTTCAACGACGTCGGCCAGTCCACGGGCCAGCTTCGCCGGCTGAATGCGCGCACAGTGCGGGTTGAACGAGCCCAGCACCACATCGTGGACCCGGACCCGTTCGGAAGCCTCAGCGGCACTGAGGATTTCGGCGTCGTCAACACCCCAGTGCCGGTCCTCCTCGACTTCGGCGCGCAGCCGTAGCGCCTGCGCCGGGTTGCGGGCCACCTCCAGGTTGCCGCCCTTGACGATGTCGGCGTCGATGCCTTCACGGGCGGCGACGGCGATCACCTCGTCGACCGCGTGGTTGAGCATCCGCTGCCAGGCGATGACGCTGTCCCGGCCGTGCTGCTCAGCCAGCACCCCGCGGTGTCCGGGCGGCAGCCCGGAGAGCCAGCCACCGTTGCGTCCGGAGGCGCCGAACCCGGCGAACCGGGCCTCCAGCACGGTGACGGTCAGACCGGGGTCGAGTTGCTTGAGGTAGTAGGCCGTCCACAGCCCGGTGTAGCCCGCGCCGACGATGCAGACGTCGGCCTCCCGGTCCCCGGGCAGCGGCGGGCGCGGATCGGGCAGGTGGGAGAACCAGTGCGAGACGGCGCCGTTGACGGGCATGTGGCTACCGTACTCAGAACGGGACGCCGGACTCCAGGATGACGTTGGCGTACGGCGTGCGCTCCCCGGTCCGGATGGCGAAGGCGCACCGGGAGATCTGCGCCTTGAGTTCCTCGTGACTGACCTCGACCCGTTCGCCGAGCGAGCGTTCGTCGAGCCACTGCCCGGCCGGTGAGCCCGCCGACTCCCGAGCGACGATGTGGCGTTGCACGACGACCTCGCCGAGCACCGCGTCGAGCACCGTGCGGAAGTCGAGGTGACCGTCGATCAGCGCCAGGTCGATGAGCGGGACCCCGCGGGGCAGTGGCAGTCCGCAGTCCCCGATCACCACGGTGTCGGTGTGGCCGAGCAGGCTGATCTGCCGGGCGAGTTCGGCGTGCAGGATGCCGTGTCTTCTCATCGGAGCCTGCTCATTTCTGCCGCCAGTCCGGGTAGGAGTCCTGGGCGCCTTCGTGCTGGACCGCCTCGGCCGCGAATCGGGTGGCGCGGTGCGCTGCTTCGATGAGATCGTCGCCGTTGCAGAGCCCGGCGGCCAACGCCCCGGCGAACGCGTCGCCGGCGCCGGTGGTGTCGACCACGGTGACCTTCTCGGCCGGGATCTGCGCGACGGGTCCGGTGGCGGCGGCGATCAACGAGCCCTCTCCGCCGAGAGTCATCACCACCGAGGGGACGCCGCGTGAGCGCAGGGTCTCGCAGAGTTCGCTCGGGGACAGGCCGCACGGGTCGCCGTCGAGTAACTCCAGGGCGCCGGCCCCCTCGTGCTCGTTGACCACCAGCGGATCGGCGAGGCGCAACACCCCACCCGGCAGCGGCACCACGGGCGCGAGGTTGATCACGACCCGGGCACCGCGGGCGGCCGCGATCTCCGCCGCCGCCGTCACCGCCCCGACCGGCACCTCGCCCTGCAGGACGAGCACGTCCCCTGCATCGAGCGAATCCAGTTGTGCCAGTTCGGGTTCGCCGACCTGCGCGTTGGCGCCGGGGATGACGATGATCGAGTTCTCGCCATCGGCGGAGACCGTGATGAGCGCCAGGCCGGTGGGTCCGTCGACTCTGCGCACCGCTTCGAGGGACACTCCGGCCTGCGCCAGGTTGCCGGTTGCGACGGCGGCGTAGGCGTCGCTGCCCACCGCGCCGACCATCACCACCCGGGCACCCGCCAGCGCTGCCGCGGCGGCCTGGTTGGCGCCTTTGCCGCCGGCCCGCACCTCGCCGCCGGAGCCGAGCACCGTCTCCCCCGGCCGGGGGTGACGCTCAACGCGGGCGAAGACGTCGGCGTTGAGCGAGCCCAGCACGACCACCCGGCCCCCTGCGCTCATGTGAATACGCTCATTTGAGGAATTGGTCCACGTTCGCGATCGTCACCGTCGTCACCGGAACCGGCACGTTCTTCTCGACCGCGTCGCCGTTGACCGCCTTGATCGCGATATCCACGGCGGTCTTGCCCAGTTCCTTGGGCTGCTGGGCGATCGAGCCGACCAAGGTGCCGGCCTTGACGGCCTTGAGTCCGTCCTGGGTGCCGTCGAAGCCGAAGACCTTGACCTGCTGGCCGGCTTTGGCGCCGAGGGCCTGCACCGCGCCGAGGGCCATCTCGTCGTTCTCGGCGGAGCCAGCCACCCCGGCAGGCCGCCGGTACTCACCGCCCAGCCCGCGCAGATCGCCGACAGCGCGGCCACCGACCCGACCGACAGGTCGATGCCGGCGGTGACGATCACGAACGTCATCCCGAACGCCAGGATCGCGGTCACCGCCGCCTGGACGCCGACGTTGAGCAGGTTCTGGGTGGTCAGGAACTTCGGGGTCGCGATGAACATCACCAGGGCGACCAGGACGAGGCCGACGAGTGCGCCGTTCTCGGCGAGAAATTCGGTGACTCGGGACTTCCCGGAGCGTTTCACCGCCTCCGGGGTTGCGGTACTAGAGGACACGGGTGGACTCGACCTCCTTGACGGCCAGCGACATGACCGCGTCTTGGGTGGCTTCTGCGGCGGGCATCTCACCGGTCAGGCGGCCGCGCGCCATCACCATGACGCGGTCGCTCATGCCGATGACCTCGGGCAGTTCGCTGCTGGCCAGCAACACCGCCCCGCCGTTGCTGGTGATGGTGTTGATGAGTTCGTAGATCTCGACCTTGGCGCCGACGTCGACACCTCGGGTGGGCTCGTCGAGCAGGAGCACTTTGGAGCCGGCCATGAACCAGCGGCCGAAGACGACCTTCTGCTGGTTGCCGCCGGACAGGCCCTTGACCGGCTGGTCCATCGAGGCGCGGCGCAGGCGCAGGGTGTCGGCGACCTCGGCGCCGCGATCCCGCTGGCCTTTCAGGTCGGCCAGTCCGGCGTGCGAGGTGGAGCGCAGCGTCGCATATCCGAGGTTGTCGACGATGGACGCGCCGAGCACCAGGCCGGAGGTTTTGCGGTCCTCGGGCACCAGGCCGACGCCCGCGCTGACGGCGGCGGCGACGTCGCTGCGGTGCAGGGGCTGTCCCGCAATGGTGACGGTGCCTTCGTCGTAAGGGTCGGCGCCGGCGATGGCCCTGAGCACCTCGGTGCGGCCGGCACCGACCAGACCGGCGATGCCGACCACCTCACCGGCCCGGACCGCGAAGGAGATGTCCTCGAAACGGCCTGCGCTGCTGAGGTTTTCGACGTTCAGCAGCACCTCGCCCAACTCGCCGGCCCGGCGCGGGTAGAGATCCTCGATGCTGCGGCCGACCATCAGCCGGACCAGTTCGGCTTCCCCGGTGCCACCGGGCACGGTGTCGACGTAGGTGCCGTCGCGCAGCACGGTGATCCGGTCGCCGATCTCCTCGATCTCGTCGAGGTGATGGCTGATGAAGATCATCGCCACGCCTTGTTGGCGAAGGTCCCGGACGATGTCGAAGAGGACGTCGGTTTCCTTGCGGGTCAGCGCCGCCGTGGGCTCGTCGAGGATCAGGACGCGGGCGTTCTGGCTCAGGGCACGGGCGATCTCGACCAACTGCTGGCGCGCGATGCCGAGCGTGCCGACCGGGCGGTCCACGTCCACGTCGAGGCCGACCCGGGCCACCGCCTCCCGGGCGAAGCGGCGCATCTCTTTGCGATCCACTAGACCGAACCGGCGCGGGGTGCGGCCCAGCGTGATGTTCTCCGCAACGCTCAGCGTCGGGACGAGGTTGAGTTCCTGATGGATGGTGGCGATGCCGAGGCGTTCGGCGGCGCGCGCATCCGGGATACGCACCTCGTCGCCGGCGATCACGACGGTGCCCGAGTCGGGTTGGTGAACGCCGGCGATCATCTTCACCAGGGTCGACTTGCCGGCGCCGTTCTCACCGAGCAGGACATGCACCTCACCGGCGCGCACCTGCACGTCGACGTTGCGCACCGCCGGCACACCGCCGAAGGACTTGCCCACTCCCCGGAGTTCGAGCACGACCTCACCGTGCGCGCGCTCCCGCTCCGGTCCGGCCACCATGGGAACGGACTTTAGTTCTGATTACGGCCGGGCATACCCGAAATCGTCACGAACCTGCTTGGCGCCTGGCCGCCCTGCGCTGCACCCACCAGCGTGCCGCCGCGCGGATCGACTCCTCAACCGGCGTTGGCTCCCAACCCAATTCGCGAGTGGCTTTGGTGTGGTCCACCGGCGCCTCGGCGCGCATGAGCCGCAGCACCTTGAGGCTCAACTTCTCATCAGTGCCCATGAGCCGGCCCTTCAGCGTGCCGAGTGCGGCGCCCGCCTGCAGGGCCACCAGCGGCACGGTGATCCGCGGCGGCCGCACGCCGGCTGCCTCGGCGGCGATGCGGACCACCTCGGCGTTGCTGATCATCCTCTCCGACACCAGGTAGCGCTCACCGTTACGACCGTGTTCGGCGGCCAGGATCATGGCGCGGGCGGCGTCGCCGACGCCGACCGCCTCGGACACGACGCCGTCGAGGACGACGGGCATGTGTCCCGCCGCGGTCTGGGCGATCACTTTGCCGTGCGGCGTCTCGCCCCAGTCGCCCGGGCCGTAGGTGGTGGACACACACATCGCCACCGCGGGCAGTTTCCCTTCACGGCCCACGGTAAGCACCATGTTCTCGGCGATCAGCCGGGTCCGCACGTATTCGTTGAGGCTGTCGACGTCGGTGATGTCGTCGGCCTCGGTGGCGACGTGCCCGCGCCGGCGGTTCACCGTTGTGTAGCTGCTGGTGAAGACGAAGCGCCGCAACGGGTTCCGGGCATGGACCTCGCATGCGACGTCGATGACGTTGCGGGTGCCCTCGACGTTGGTGCGGTACAGCGGGGCGGGGTCACGAAGCCAGGCGCGGGTGTCGACGACGCAGTAGTAGACGTCGTCGCATCCGGTCATGGCGTCGCGCAGGACGTCGTTGTCCCAGATGTCGCCGGTGAACCGCTGCGTTGTGAGATCGTCTATCCCGACGGTTGAGGCGTTCGGGCGCAACATGATTCGCACGTCGTGCCCGGCTTCGACGAGCTGGCGGGTGACGTGCGAGCCCAGGAATCCGTTGGCGCCGATGACGAGTTTCACTGGTTTCCTTGCTGTTTGGCCATCCACGCGGCGGCGTCGTCGTCAAGGGTGCCGAGTTCGGCGGCTTTGCGGCACCACTTCACGCCGGCGGCCAGGAAGCGCAGCGGGTTGTAGACGTCCTCCTGACGGGACCACCGGCCGTCGCCGGCGTAGGTGATGATCGAGATGTTGGTGGCGCTGACGATCGTGCCGTCGCCCGGATCGCGCATGGGGTTGTCCAGTTCGCAGATCACCCGGCCGGTGTCGTCGTCGATGACGTGCCACAGCGACGGGAACGCGGTCATGTGGCTGCCGGGGAACGTGGTCATGGTGCGGTAGATCCAATCCCGGACCTGGGCGCGGCCTTTCATGGTGCCCATCGCGTGTTCGATGTAGTCGACGTCGACGGTGTAGTGGGCGACCCAGGCGTCCCAGTCGCGGGTTCGGGCGGCGGCGTCGACGGTCGCCTCGAAGGTGGCGAAGGCGTCGGTGAGTTCGGCGCGGGAGAAGCGGGGGGCCACGGGTTCAAACTAGCCCCGGTGGCGATGACGCCGGCCGTATACGGTCTCACCACCGAAGAGACCCCGAAAGACATCTCACGAAGTTAAGAGTCAAGCCGCGAGTGGGAGAGGAGGTGGAAACGCTCGATGTTCGTCGTAGAGCTGGCCGGTGTGCAAGCAGTGGTGGAGCTGGCCGAGGAATTTGTTGAACAGGTGCCGTTGGGCTTGATGATTCCCAGTCTCCGGCAGTCCGGCGTGCGTCGAAGTGACGACGGGCCCCCGGGGAAGCGCGCAGCGATGCCAGGGCCCAGATGGGGCCTACGGCGTTGAGGCGGCGGTTTTTGATATGACGGTGCAGGACAACGGTTTTCTTGCCGCTAGCGCGGGTTATGGGTGCCGATCCGGCGAACGCCTTGAGTCCACGGGCGTCGGTGAACCGGGTGCGGTCATCACCGATCTCTGCGAGCACCCGGGCGCCGGCGAGCATCCCGAGCCCGGGGAAGCTGGTGATGATCTTGGCGTCCGGGTGCCGGTCAAAATGTGCGATCGCCGCCTCGGCGAGGGCATCGGCGGCGGTGCAGGCGGCGTCGAACTGGCCCAGCAGTGCGCTCAGGTGGATGCCCATTGCGTTCTCGACCGCAGGCGGCTGGTGCAGGTAGGTGTCGATGAAAGTCGCCCGCAGCCGCTCGACGTCGCGGTCGAGGTACCGCTGTCGGCCGGCTTTGATCAGCAGGCGGCGCAGCCGTGCCGGGGTCAGCTTGGCGGCCTGCGCCGGTGTCGGTGCGGCGGCCAGGATTGCCCGGGCGTCGGGGCGGGCCAGCCCACCGTCGAGGCCGTCGAACGCGGCCAGGGCGGCCGGATAGAACTCTTTGAGCAGATCCCGGATCTGGTTGCCGACTTGTCCGCGTGCCCACACCGCGTCCTGCTGGGCCCGGGCCAGGACCCGGATCGCTTGGGCCAGTTCGGTATCAGCTGGCAACGGGCGATGCGCGTCGGGGTCGGTCCGCACGATGTTGGCCAGCAGTACCGCGTCGGTGGCATCGGACTTGGCGCCCGACACCGAGTACCGGGCGCGGTAGCGGGAGGCGGCCAGCGGGTTGATCGGATAGATCACCCGGCCGGTTTCCCGCAACGCGGCGACGAACAGGCCGCGGTCGGTTTCGATACCGACCGGAATCGGATGCTCGGCGCTGTCGCCGGCCTCGGGAACAACCATCGGGAAGTCAACCCTGCGGCAGGCTCAGGCAACGGCATCGCACCACCACCGACTGAGTTCCGCTGCCAGGCGCGCCGTTCTTTCGTAAGGCGTCGAACACCGGGACACATCAGGCATCACCTGGCAGCAGAACTCGTCAGGAACAAACCCCCGGTCACTCGAACCGGTCATCTACTCCTACTAAACGATGAGGACACAGTGTGAGCGAACCGGCGGAGCACGCGGGAACCACGGCGCTCCTCGACCACACCATCGGCATGCTCAATCAGCTGACCAGCGAAATGCCGCCGGATGGCGGCATCCCGCCGATCCTGGTCAGTGAGGGACCCCACGGGGTGAATCTCATGCAGTTCGTCATGCCCGGAGCCGATGAGGATAACGAGGAAACGGCCTACGCCATCACGGCCAATATCGCCGTGCTCCGGGCGACCGACGTGGTCTTCGTCGCGGGTGCGTGGCTGACCAATCCTGCGGCCGACTCCGGCGAAACCCCCTCCAGCACAGAGGTCGTCGTCATCCTGCATGCGACCGCTGCAGGCCAACGGATGATGTTCGCCGACGTCACCAGGCGGGACGCCCAGCCGCCCGTGATCGGACAGTGGGCCACTGCGCCCGTCGACGAGACGCACAGCCTCGGAACCTTCGGTGAGGCGATCGGTTACGGACTTCGACTCGCGGCCGACCTGGGCACGCCAGAGCAGCACGACGCCCGCCAGCTGGTCGATGAGATTCTCGACAGCGACGGGACCAAGGCTGCGATGCGCGTCATGCTGGCGATATGGCGTCAGACTCGCCGGCATCGGGCGGCTGAATTCGATGCGAGTTACGCCGCGTATGACGAGTGGCCGCCAGATCAACCGGACGAGTGGGGCGATCTCACGTCATGGCGACGGGCGGCAGGCGGGTCGTGACATCGGGACCTCGCCGCGGCGAAGTGTGGTGGTCCGAGCTGCCGGCGATCGGCCGTCGCCCCGTCGTCGTCTTGTCCCGGGATGCGGCGATCCCGCGGCTTCGACGGGCCCTCGTTGCGCCGTGCACGACCACCGTTCGTGGTCTGCCGAGCGAAGTCGTGCTTGAACCCGGCGAGGACCCGGTTCCCCGACGCTGCGCGGCGAATCTCGATTCGGTGGAAAGCGTCTCGATCGCGTACTTGGTGGAACGGATCGGCCGACTGCCGGACAGTCGCATGCGTCAGATGTGTGTTGCACTCGCCGTCGCGGTCGACTGCGCGCCCCAGGTTCTGAACAGTCTGTAACCGGTGCCGTTGGGATGGGCATGTTCCGCCATTCCAGCGCACACTGGACGCATATGTACAACACCGATCATTTGACCCCCGAGCAGCTACGGATAACGCAGGGCGGCACCGAGCCTGCGTTCACCGGCGAGTACTGGGATCACCACGAGCCGGGCATCTACGTCGACGTGGTGTCCGGTGAGCCGTTGTTCGCCTCGCTGGACAAGTTCGACAGCGGCACCGGGTGGCCGAGCTTCACCAAGCCGATCCGGCCGGTCGGCTCTGTGGTCACCAAACGCGACTTCCGCCTCCTGTTCCCCCGCACCGCGGTGCGCTCGTCGAATGCCGGCAGCCACCTCGGGCACGTTTTCAAAGACGGCCCGCGCGACCGCGGCGGGCGGCGCTACTGCATCAACTCGGCGGCGCTGCGTTTCGTCCACCGCGACGATCTGGAGGCGCAGGGGTACGGCGAATACGTCAGGCTGTTCGAGAAAGAGGAGAAGATGGGCGACTACAAGACCGCGATTCTGGCGGGCGGATGTTTCTGGGGGATGCAGGATCTGATCCGCCGCCAGCCCGGCGTGGTGTCGACGCGGGTGGGCTACACCGGCGGCCAGAACGCGCACGCCACCTACCGCAACCACCCGGGGCATGCCGAGGCTGTCGAGATCGTCTACGACCCGGCCGAGACCGACTACCGCGCGCTGCTGGAGTTCTTCTTCCAGATCCACGACCCGACAACGAAGGACCGGCAGGGCAACGACCGGGGCAGCAGCTACCGCTCGGCGATCTTCTATCTCGACGACGAGCAGAAGCAGGTGGCGCTGGACACCATCGCCGACGTCGACGCCTCCGGCCTGTGGCCGGGCACAGTGGTCACCGAGGTGGTTCCGGCGTCGGACTTCTGGGAGGCCGAACCCGAGCACCAGGACTACCTGCTGCGCATCCCCAACGGCTACACCTGCCACTTCCCGCGGCCGGGCTGGAAGCTGCCGCGGCGCGAGACCGTCTGAGGCACAACGATATCGGCCCCTCCGCCGGAGGGGCCGATTCGTCGTAGGAGCGAGTTAGACGATCCCGCCCGGGCCGCCCGCGCCACCGGTACCGCCGGCGCCGCCAGTGGTCCCCGACCCCGGGCTTCCCGCGGTGCCGGCCGAGCCGGCCGTGCCGGGATCGCCGGTGCCGCCGGCCCCGCCGGTGCCGCCGGTCGCGCCGTCGCCGCCGGTG
>CAIRCP010000139.1 GCA_903877095.1 uncultured Actinomycetes bacterium
CCCCAAGAGCCTGCACCGCGGCGTCCACCGCCGAGAAGGCCGCCGACATCCGATCCGAAAGCATGTTCGAAATTCTAGGGAGCCGCACCGACAGTTCAGGAGCACCAAGCCCAACCTGTGCATGAACCGAGGACTGTGGATACGCAAAACACTAGATGTGCAGCACGGCCTTGGCGATCAGGAAGTAGATCACCAGACCGGTCGCATCGACGAACGTCGTGATGAACGGGTTGGAGAACACCGCCGGGTCGGCGCGAACGGCCTTGGCCAGCAACGGCATCGCCCCGCCGACCGTCGCCGCCATGGTGCACACGCTCAATAGCGTCAGCCCGATCACCGTCCCGATCGAACGATCGAAAACCACCGAGGTGATGACGAATCCGACTGCGCCCAGGATCAATCCGAGGCTCAGGCCGACCCGGAACTCCCGGCCCAGCACCTTGCCGATGTCCGCCGGGGTGACGTCCTGCAGCGCCAGCGCGCGAGTAACCGTGGTGGCGGCCTGATTTCCGGTATTGCCGCCGGTTCCGATCAGCAGGGGCACGAACAACGCCAGGGTGACCACCTCGGCGAGCGTGGATTCGAAGGTGTCGAGCACCTGCACGGTCAGCGCGGCACCGATCGCCAGCACCAGCAGCCACACCACCCGCGAGCGCACCAGGGTGCCGATGCCGGTGGTCAGATACGGCTGACGAAGGTTCTCCGCGCCGCCGATGCGGGCCTGGTCCTCGCTGTCGGCCTCCTCGAGAATGTCCAGCGCGTCGTCGACGGTGAGGATGCCCACCAGCCGCTGATCGCTGTCGACGACCGGCAGAGCCAGGTGCTTGCTGTCGGCGCAGCGCCGTGCGGCGTCCTCGGCCGGCTCCGTGGCGAGGGCGAAGTCGGCGGGTCGCATGAGTTCGCTCACCGACTGCTCGGGCCGCGCCCTCATCAGATCGCGCAGACTGAGGACACCGAGCAGTCTGCGGTTCTGATCGGTGACGGGCAGCGTGTAGATCGTCTCGACGGAGTCCAGCAACCGTTTGACATCGCTAAGCGCCCACAACGCCGTCACACCGGGATCGAGCCCGAACACCTCCGGACTCATCCGCCGACCGATGGACTTCTTGGGGTAGCCCAGGATGTCCGCGGTGAGCTCCCGCTCCTCGGCGGACAGCCCATGCATCAGGCGCGCGGCCACCGCCGCCGGCACCTCGTCGAGCAGGGCGACCCGATCGTCGGGCTCCAGATCGGCGAAGGCGGCGGCCACCTCCTCGTCCTGCAGGGAGTCGATGAGGTCCTTCTGCAGCACCGGTGGCAGGTCTTCGAAGACGTCGGAGGCCTGCTGTTTGGGCAGCAACCGGTAGAGCACCGCGCGCTGCTTGGCGGGCAGGCGCTCCATGACGTCGATGGTGCGGGCCGGGGTGAGCAGCTTGGCCTCGGCGTCGGCGGTCGCCAAGTCGCCGTCCGTCAATGCCCGTCGAATGATCTTCACCGGGTCGCCGGCGACCACAGCATCCTCGGTCCTCACCATGGCGCCCTTCGACTCCGTCCTCGCACCCAGAGGCCATTATCGGCGACGTCGGGGTATGACGCGGTGTTATCGCCTGACGTTCGACGGCACCGGCTGGTCGTCGATGAGGCGCAACGCCAGCCGCGGGCAGCGCTTCACCGCCTCCTTCGCGTAGCGACTGAGTTCTTCGGGAATCTCCGGCTCGCGGGATCTGTTGCGCGACAACGGGTATCCCCAGTCGTCCCGCACGAGTAGATCGGGCAGCAGTTCGGTGCACAATCCGCGCCCGTCGCAGCGGGTCCAGTCGATGTGCAGCCTGGTCATGCCGGCCACCCGCCGATCGTGTGCTCACGGCCATCGGCGTCGACGAGCCGGGCCGCAACCCCCAGCGCCGAGATCCACGCCGGCGCGAGTCGCCCCCGCACGATCGCGGCGGTGCTGACCGTATTGGCGGCCAGGCAGCTGTCGGCCGCGACGCTGACACTGCGCCACACCGGCTCAGCCGAGGCGCCTGTACGCGGGTCAACGATGTGGTGGTGCGAGGTCCCGGCACGGGTCCAACGCCGACGACGGGTGCTCGACGTCGCCAGTCCGGTACCGGTGCCGATGGTCACCTGGCTGGCGGGGTCGTCGTCGGTGTCCTGCACCAGGATTCGCCATCCGCCGTCGGGTGGCGGTCCGGCGGTCGCGATGTCGCCGCCGAGGTTGACCAGCACGCCCGTCCCGGTCTCCTGATAAACCCGCCGCGCGCAGCGGTCGGCGGCGGCCGCCTTGGCGGTCGCCCCCAGATCGAGCAGGGTGCCAGCCGGTATGCGAACGCTGACGCGGTCGAATTCCACCGCGGTCCAATCGACCGGCACCGCAACCGAGGAGAGCAGAGGTACGGGGTTGACCAGGGCGGGGTCGACAAGGGCGGCGTCGTAGCCCAGGCGGACCACTGCGCAGCCCACCGTTGGGTCGACGTCGCCGTCGGTGAACCGGGCCGCCCCCAACGCGGCCTCGATGAGATCGGCCAGCACCGGACTGATCGGCTGGCGCACCCCGCCGGCCCGGGCCAGTGCGCTGATCTCCGAATCAGGGCGGAATCGGGAAGCAGCCAGTTCGACCGCGTCGAGTTCGGCGTCGACGGCCTCCCGCGCAGCCGTTAGTCGGGTCGGATCGGTGACCAGCAGATGCATCGCGGTGCTCCACCGGTCCCACTGCACCCCCGCGGGAGCAAGTACCGAAGTTGATGGCGTCACGCGGCTCAGTCTGCCGGGGGATTCTTTGAGCGCTGAAAGAATTGGGCCCGGAAAGAATTTGGCCCGGAAAGAATTGGCGTGGAACCGTCGGCATGACACCCTTCCTGACGTGTCGTCACCTCTGCTGCTCGTCGTCGAGGATGACCGTGCGCTCAGCGCCCTACTCGCCGAACTCTTCACCTCGGAGGGCTATGGCGTCGATACCGCCTTCGACGCCCAGCAGGGCATGCATCGCGTGCTCACCGGAAACTACGACGCCCTGATCGTCGACCGCGGCCTTGCGGTCATGGACGGTGCTGACCTGATCGCGCTGTTGAGGTCGCGCGGCGTCACCACCCCGGCGTTGATTCTCACCGCCAGGGGTTCGGTCGAGGACCGGGTCTCCGGCCTGGACGCCGGCGCGCAGGACTACCTCGTCAAGCCCTTCGAGATCCCCGAACTGCTGGCCCGGGTCCGGGCGTTGTTGCGGCGCAACGACGACGCGTCGACCGTTCTGCAGGTCGGTGGACTCCGACTCGATCTGGTGTCCCGCCGCGTCAGCGGTGCGGGCTCCGACGACGTCGAACTGACCGATCGCGAGTGTGCGCTGCTGGCCACCCTGATGAGATCGCCGCGGACGGTGTTCACCCGTCCGCAACTGCTGATGCATGCGTTCGACGGGGTGGATTCCGAAGCGGCCGTGGACCTTTACGTGCATTACCTTCGCCGCAAGCTGGGCAAGAAAGTGGTCCGTACGGTGCACGGCTCGGGGTATCGGCTGGGGCCGGAATGACGGCGACCCCGGCCAGTGATCTCAGCGTGGTCCGCCGCGCGGGCCGGATCGTGGCGATCCAGACCTCAGCGGCACTGGCGGCTGTGCTGCTGCTCGTCGGTCTGGTCGTCGCCGCGGTCTACGTGCACACCCAGAGCACGGAGATCGCCGATGAACTGACCCGGGTGGCGATGAGCGCCGACGACGCCGGCGACCCGCCGCCGGGAATGGAACTCGCCTTGCGCGACCCGACCGGCGCCGTGTCGACCAGCGACGGCGGAAAAGCCGGCATTCCCCTGCTGTCCGGTCCGACGGGCTTCGCCGATTTCGGCGACCACCAGCACAACTACCGCGCCCTGGTGGTCGACCGGCCGGCGGGCCGGGTCGTCGCGCTGATGGATCTTGCCCCCTACCGGGCGAGTCGCGCCCGGCTGTTAGGGGCCCTCGCGCTGGCCGAACTGACCGGGACCATCGCCTCGATCGCCGTGGTGTTGCTGTTCACCCGCCGCTCGGTGCAACCGCTGACTCAGGCCCTGGCCCTGCAGCGCCGATTCATCGCTGACGCCTCCCATGAGCTGCGCAGCCCGCTGACCGTCCTGCACACCCGCGCCCAGTTGCTGGCCGGCCGACTGCATGCCGGTGACGTTGACAGTGCGACCCGAGACGCCGACGCCCTGGTGGCCGACACCCGTGCCCTGGGCGGCATCGTCGACGACCTGCTGGCGTCGGCCACCATGACCACCGCGCGCAATCCTGGCGTGCGGATCGACATCGGCCGGCTCGGTCATTCGGTGTGCGCCGGCATGGAGGCCTACGCATCATCCACTGGGGTGAGACTGATCTGCACGACAGCCGGCTCCGAGGCCCTTGAGGTCACCGGCTCGGAGGCCGCACTGCGGCGTGCCATGACCGCACTGATCGACAACGCGCTGGGACACCAAAAACCCGGTGGCACAGTGCACGTCGATCTCCGACGTGACGGCCAGCAGATCCTGGTCGCGGTCATCGACGACGGGGTGGGTATCGATCAGGCCGTCATGGCGACACTGTTCAACCGGTTCTCGCGCGGCACCGCACACACCAATCTGGGCGGCCGGCAGTCCTACGGGATCGGTCTGTCCCTCGTTCGCGAGATCGTCGAGGCCCACGGCGGTCACATCGTGGTGTCGTCGAACTCAGGGCAGGGCGCGACCTTCACCATCGCCCTGCCCTCGGCCGCCTGAGCAGCCCGAATGACCCTGAGTGAGACGCACGTCACTTCTTTGAGGCTTCCAAGAATCGGTTGCCAGTATCTGGGTCATGAACTCACCACGTTCTGGATTCCGCCGCACCGCCATCGCGACCTGGGCTTTGGCCGGGATCGGGGTGGCCGGGGTCGCCGGGGCGTCGGAACTGGCCTACGCCGGCACAGTCAAGCCCGCCCAGCCGCCGGCTGCCGAACTGCTCGACGCCGCGCCGGCGCCGGCCGCGGCGCCGGCACCGGCCGCAGTTCCCGCGGCCGCACCGTCAGCGCCGTCACCCGTCGGGCAGCCCCCGGCCGCGGCGCCCGTCGCAGCAGCGCCGGTCCCCGCGTATACCCCGCCGCCGGCCCCCGCCCCCCAGGCAAAGCCGGCTCCCCAGTACACGCCGCCGCCGGTCTACACCCAGACCTACGTGCCCCCGGCCCCGGTGTATGTGGCCCCGCCGGCACCGGCGTACGTCGCGCCGGCACCGGCCTACGTCGCGCCGGCGCCCGCGTACGTCGCCCCGGCGCCTGCCTACGTCGCCCCGGCGGCGCCGGCCTATGTGGCACCGCCCGTGCAGCAGGCGCCCGCCCCGTCCGACGGCGGATTCACCGTCCGCCAGAGCCACACCCCGGTCGGCGGAGGCTCGCAGTCCGGTTCGGGCAACAAGTTCGCCCCGTCCCACACCGCCTCCCGGGGATCCTGACCCGGCCATGACCAGTGAGTCGCTCTGGGCTCTGGGGCGCGGCAACGGCGTTGTCGCGCTGGTTTTCCTGACGATGTCGGCCGCGTTGGGCGTGGCGTCCCGTTCCGGCCGCCCGTTGTTCGCGCTGCCGAGGTTCGGTATCGCCTCGGTGCACCGCTTCGTCGCGCTGACGGCGGTGCTGCTGGTGGCGCTGCACATGGGACTGCTGTTCTTCGACCCCTATGCGAAGTTGCGCCTGATCGACTTCGTCGTGCCGTTCCTCGGTAACTACCGCCCGCTGTGGCAGGGTCTCGGCACCGTGGCCGTCGACCTCCTCGTCGTCGTGACCATCACCAGCCTGCTCCGGGATCGGCTGGGGCTCAAAGTTTTTCGGGCCGTGCACTGGAGCACCTACCTGCTGTGGCCGATCGCGCTGGCGCACTCCCTGGGTAACGGCACCGACGCCGGAGAGATCTGGTTCCAGGCCATCGCGGGCTGCTGCGCGGTGATCGTGGCCGTCGTCGTGGTGTGGCGGTTGCGCGCGACCTTCGCCGAATACTCCAGCGCATGACCGGCACATCACGGCTGCTCGCCGCATCGGGCCCGGGTCTGGCAGACCATCTCGCCCAGTTCGGCGAAATGCCAACACCCACCGCTGAACTCATCGCCACCATCGACGCGGCCGGGCTGTCGGGGCGCGGTGGTGCGGGGTTCCCGACCGCCCGCAAGATGGCGACGGTCACCGGCAGCCGGGCTGTCGTCGTCGGCAACGGCGCCGAGGGCGAACCGCTCAGCCGTAAAGACGCCACACTGCTGACCCGGTCCCCGCACCTGGTCCTCGACGGCCTCGACGCCGCCGCCGACGCCGTCGGCGCCGACAAGGTCTACCTCTACGTGCATCCCGAGGGTTCCGGCGCGGTGACCAGCGCGCTGGAGGAGCGTCGCGCCGCCGGACTGGACTCTCATCGGGTAACGGTGGTGCAAGCTCCGGACCGATTCGTCGCCGGCGAGGAGTCCGCGGCGATCAGCCGCATCGAAGGTGGTCCAGCGCTGCCGCGTGACCGCACCGTGGTCGCCGCGGTGTCGGGTGTCCGAGGTCGGCCCACCCTGGTCAACAACGTCGAGACGCTGGCGAACATCGCATTGATCGGCCGGTTCGGCTCCGACTGGTTCCGCACCGTCGGCGACCCGGACGATCCCGGCACGATGCTGGTCACCCTGTCCGGCGCGCTCAACGCCGCCGTCGTCGAGGTGCCCACCGGAATCCCGCTCACTGAACTGCTTGCGCACCCGGGCGGCGCCGACCTGCACAACCTGCGCGCCGTGCTCGTCGGCGGGTATCACGGAACATGGCTGTCCCCCGAGGAGTTGCCGGTCGCCCGGTTGAGCCGTTCGGCGCTCAAACCGCTGGGCGCGACACCCGGCGCCGGGATCGTCCATGCGCTGGACAACTCGGAATGCGGCCTCGGCCGCACCGCTGAAATCGCCCGATATCTGGCCGACCAGAGCGCCCGCCAATGCGGGCCCTGTCTGAACGGACTGCCGCGGCTCGCCGAGTTGCTCGATCAACTGGCCTTCGGCCGCGCCTCCGATGACCTGGTCCGCGAGATCCGCAGGATGGTTCGTCTGGTCGACGGCCGGGGCTCCTGCCGGCATCCCGACGGCACCGCGCGGATGGTCCGCAGTGCGCTGCACACCTTCGCCGGCGACATCGAGTGGCATCGACAGGGGCGCTGCGCCGCCGGCGAAACCGCCACGGGCAGCTCCGCTTTGCATTGAGAAATGCTCTGTGCCCGCCGTGTCACTCGTGCGGGTGATCGTCGGACTGCGCCGGGACATGCAGCCCCATGTCCGTCACCGGAAGACCTGCGTCGTCAGGCACCGTTGCGTCGGGCGGCGTCGTCGCCGGTGAGTTCGGCTCCACCGCCGGCCCGCCGTGCTGATGTGGGGCCTCGTCGTGGTGATGGGCGGCCTCGGTCCGCGGCCCGCGTTGCGCCTCCATCGGGCCGTCGTGGTGGTGACCCTGGAACCCGGAAGCCACTCCCACGCATACCGTTCCGGCGATGACCCCGTTGGCGCCGAGCATCACCAGCGCCGAACGGAAGCGCGACACCGCCTCGGGTTCGTAGTCCTGCAGCCACGCCCAGCCGGCACCCATGATGACGTAGCACTCCAGCAGCAGCACGCAAATGCCCGCACCCTCAACGCCTTCCGGCACCCCCACATGCGGCCCCAACGGCAGCCCGACGGTCCGGGAGGCGACCCACAGTGCGGCCGAACCGGCGTTGGCGACGATGCCCAGCGCCAGCAGGAGCGGCCGCGGCCGCGACCACACGAGGAACGCCCACATCAGCTGGAGCACAGCGAGGGCGGCGAAGAACAGTCCGGACGGAATCCAGTCCAGCCAATGCGCCGGCATGACGGCGAAATGGATCAGCCCGGCGCCGGCGGATGCAATCGCCGCGCACCGTGCAGCCAGCCGACTGTCGGTCTGTACTTCTGCTTTCGGAATCACTGCCCCCGATGCTGGCAAGCCCGGCCGGACCGCAACAGCACCAGCGGGTAACGGTCCAACGCCAGTTCGGCAGCGCCCGGTGCGCCAAAGAGCGGCTACAGGCCGGTGAGGTCGTCGGGAACGTCGACCGCGTGCTCGCGCATCGTGGACAGCGGCACGATGTCCAACGTCCGCTCGTGGGTGGACGCCAGCACCACCGGCGCGGCACAGCCGTCCTCGTAGGCGCGCAACCAGTTTCGGGCGGTGACGCACCAACGGTCACCGGGCGCCAACCCGGGAAACCGGTACTGCGGCATGGGGGTCGTCAGGTCGTTGCCGATGGAACGCTGATGGTCCAGGAACTCGGCGGTGACAACCGCGCAGATGGTGTGCAGGCCGAGGTCCTCGGGCCCCGACGAACAGCAGCCGTCGCGGTAGAAGCCGGTCATCGGATCGGTGCCGCAGGATTCCAGCGGCGCACCGAGGACGTTGCGATCGGGCACGGCGTCAGCCTACGGCGTGCGGACGGGCCGGATAGGCGTGAATCAGCGCCGAGGACAATCGCGGTATGGCGTGGGTGAGCGTGTGCTCGGCGTGATGGGCCAGTTCGTGCGCCTGCGTGAGAGTGATGGTGGGATCGACGTCGAGTTCGGCGTCGGCGTGCAGTCGATGTCCGATCCAGCGCATCCGCACCCGCGGCACACCGACCACGCCCGGTTCCGCAGCCAGCGCCCGCTCCGCGGATTCCACGAGTCGCGGGTCAACCCCGTCGAGCAGCCGGGCGAACACATCGCGCGCAGCCGTTCGCAGCACGACGAGGATCGCCGCGGTGATGAGCAGACCGATGATCGGATCGGCCAGCGGGAAACCGAGCCACACCCCGACAGCCCCGAAAACCACTGCCAGAGAGGTCAATCCGTCGGTGCGGGCGTGCAGTCCGTCGGCGACCAGAGCCGCTGATCCGATGCGCCGGCCGACCCGCATGCGATACAGCGCCACGAGTTCGTTGCCGAGGAAACCGACCACGCCGGCGACGGCGACCCAGCCGAGATGGTCGATCGGGACGGGCTGGATCAGCCGGCGGACGGCCTGCCAACCGGCGATGACGGCAGAAAGCGCGATCATGAGCAGCACGAAGAGTCCGGCAAGGTCTTCTGACCGTCCCAGCCCGTAGGTGAAGCGCTTGTTGGCGGCCCGGCGGCCGAGGACGAAGGCCACCCACAGTGGCACGGCGGTCAGAGCGTCCGAGAAGTTGTGAATGGTGTCGGCAGCCAGGGCGACCGATCCGGACAGCCAGACGATGACCAGTTGGAAAAGCGCGGTGGCGCCGAGCGTGAGCAGGCTGATCTTGACCGCGCGGATGCCCTGGGCGCTGGATTCCAGTGCCCCATCGATGCTGTCGGCCGCGTCGTGGCTGTGCGGGGCGAAGATGTACCGAACGGCGCTGAGCAGGCCACCGCCGTGCCGGCGATGGGCGTGATCGTGGCCGTGATCGTGGTGATGGCCGTGGTCGTGGTGGTGGACGTCGATAGGCAGATATTAGGTCACCGGCAAGTGCCCGTTGACCCCGTGCATCACCATGTCGACCGCGTGCCGGCAGTCATCGGCAGTGATGGGCCGGTCGTAGACGAGCACCGGAAGGCAGACCGCGAGAGTGAGTGTTTCGATCAAGCGACCCGGGTCGGTTCCCGGAAGGCACTGACCGCGATCGATCCCGCGATGAACCATCACCGCGGCGAAGTCCCGCCGCGCCGCCAGATAGGCCTCCCGCACGCCCATCACGTCCCAGTCACCGGGCCGCACGATCATCGCGTCCACAATTCGCCGGCCCTTGGGCGTGCCGGCCATCTCGGCGTAGGACAAGGCGTACTCCAGGAGGTCACCGTGGAGGGTGCCGGTGTCGGGAGGCAGTGGCGCGTGCCGAGAGGTGTAGGACGTGACGGTCTCCGCCAACAGCGCGGGGCTGTTCGGCCACCAACGCTGGATGGCACTGGGGTCGATACCGGCGCGGGCAGCCACCTTCTCGATGCTGAAACCGGCGGCCCGGCTGATTCCAAGTTCGTCGAGTGCCGCATGAAGGATCAGTTCGCGAGTCATCCGTTTCCCCCTATTCAGGAGTTGACGGAACCAGCGTCGAGGCGGTTAGCCACGGATTCCGTCGAATTCACCATCCTCACGGACGGGATGCACTCAGTAAATGAATCTCTGGAGCTAAACGGGAATCAGGTGGGAACTAGACCGAAGCGGCGGGATCTAAACCGAAGCGCCGGCTGACGAGCATCCAGTGGTTGCCCAACTCGTCGCGGTGATAGGTCAACTCCCGCAGCGACGCCCGGGCGATCGCCAGGCCGCGCCCGTTCTCCGCCATCACATCGGGCATCTGCAGCGACGCGAGATCCACGTCGGCGGGCAGGCCGTCGTCGATGAACTCGATGCGCACCTCGTCACCGAGAACCCATAGCTGCATCAGGGCCTTCACGTCGCGGCCGCGGCCGGCATGGTCGACGATGTTCGAACTGATCTCCGCCGCCGCGATGGCGACCTCCATGCGGGTGGTCCCGGGTACTTGCGGGTGGTTGGCCCAGGCTGCCTCAAGGATTCGCTGAACCTCAGCGGAGAAGTCCGTCCCGGCCGCGGCTTTCAGTGCCCTGGTCCTTGGGTTCGCCAGCATCCAGAACGGCTTGCCGACCGAGTTGCCCGACGCCCGCAGCCGGCTGGCCAGCGCGCGGTAGCGCCGGCTGCGCACCCGGTCGCGCAGCAGCGTCCACAGCACCCGGAATCCGTCCCGGATGGCGTTGAGATTGGATTCGCCGTGATACCGGTCGTATTCGTAGCTCGGCACCTCGATGATGATGGCTTTCGAGATCGCGAACCGGCCGATGATCATGGCTTCGATTTCGAAGCCGTCGCCCCGCTGCGGCCCGTCCGCGGTGGTGTCGGGCAGACACAGCACGGGGAGTTGATCGGCCCAGAAGGCATTGAAGCCGTAGCACAGATCGGTGAAACGGGTGCCGGTCAGCGCGGAGGCCGCCAGGTTGAGGCCGTAGTTGCCCAGGGAGCGGAACTGGGTGATGTCCTGGCTGCCGCCCCCGGGGCAGAATCGGCTGCCCTTGGCGAGATCCGCTCCGCGGGTGAGGGCTTCGACGAAACGCGGGATCTCGTGCGGATCGGCCGAACCGTCCACGTCGAAAGTGACGATGACGTCACCGTTGGCCTGGCTGAACCCGCACGCCAGCGCGTTTCCCTTCCCTTTGCGGGTCTGGTAGACGACCCGCGCCGACGGCAGTGCGGTCATGGCTGCCTCGGCCGAGGCGTCGTCGTCTTCGCTCACCACGACGATCACCTCGAAAAAGCTGCTCAGATACGGCACCACCTCAAGGATGTTCTCGGCTTCGTCCTTCGCGGGCACGACAACGGTGACGCGCGGTTGCGGAGGCCGCAGACCACGCCGGCCCAGTGCGCGGTCACCGGCGTAATCGAATTCCAGCATGGCGGTGGCCGGGCCGAACGACGTTCGGGCAAGTTCGGCGGTCATGTGCACTTCCTCCGGATGGGTCGCCCTGCGACGCAGCACAACTGAAGAGCAGCCGGCGTTCTACCAATGCCCGGAAGCCGCATAAGGCGACGTTCCGCCCGAATTTTGCCCGCAACGCCGATTGAACACAACATTGAGCGCCCGTCACCGATCCTCGGCGTGGCCGGACTGGTGTCCAGCGACACCCAACGCCACGGTCAGTTCCAGGATCGTGCCGGGATCGCCAAGCCGGTCGCCGTAGACCTGACGGATCTGGTTCATCCGGTAACGCACCGTCTGGGGGTGGACGAACAATTCGGCGGCGATCGCGTCGCGGCGGCCCTGGTTCAACAGCCAGCTGCGCAGCGTCTCGGCGAGTCGTTCAGACGCGCTGGATCCCAGTTCCTGCAGCGGAGCCAGCGCCCGGCGCCGCAGATCCGCGGCCGCATCGGCGTCGGCGCCGAGAACGAGCTCAACCAGGTGCTCGTCGGTGTCGATCACACGGGACCCGACTCCCGGGTCGCTTCGCTCCTGCCCACCGGATCTGATTCCCGGGTCGCTTCGCTCCTGCCCACCGGAGCGGACGGCGAGCTGCCTCGCCCGAACCGCCCGCAGGTAGGACGCCCGGACCGCCTGCCAGGGCCGGCTCGGACCGACGACCGCGGTCCGGCCGGACAGCGCGGCCAGCAGGGCGGCGCGACGGGCGCCGTCGGCGTCGGGAACCAGGACGGCCGCCCACGACTCGGCCGGATCCAGTGCCGGCAAGTCGCCGGTGGACTGCAACGTGGCCGGACTCAGGAGCGTCGCGACCCGGGACATCTGCGCGGCCGGAACCAGCACGGCCGTCAGCGTTTCCGGCGCCGGCCAGCTCGCGGTGTCCGCGGTTGCGCGCAGGGTGTCGAGGTCTTCGCCATTGAGCAACTGCCGGGCCAGCAGGTCCAGGTAGCGCTGCCGGACCCGGCCGGCGGTGGCGAGTTCGTCAGTGTGGCCGGACACGCTGGCCGCCGACAGCTCGTCGATATAGGCGAACACCAGCTCGGCGAACCGAGCGATCTTCTCGGCGGCCATCCCGGAAGCGACTGCGGCAGCAGACAATTCGCGCCATGCCACCCGTGCACCCACCCGGTAGGCCGCCAGCAACGCGTCGATGGAACGGCCGTCCCGCGCTTCGCCGCCGCCCAGTTCGTATGCGCCGTTCAACGCCCCGGACAGCAACGGGTCGGTGGCACTGTCGCCACCGCGGATCGCGAGGCGAAGGAATGCGCCCAACGACGCCTGCACGGCGTTCTCGATGTTCTGGCCCATCCGGCCCCGGAAGGGGTCGGTGTAGGCGGGCACTTCGGCGATGATCGCGGCCACCGCCCGTTCGGCCATCGAGGGCAGTACCTCCTCCAGTGCGGCGATGATCGCGGGCTCGAGGTCCAACCCGGTGAACCTTGCCGTCGACTGAGCCATATTGTTCCTTTCGAACAAATTGGGCTGACTTGTTCACCCGAACTGGTCAAGACTTTATCCCTCCACACAAGTCACTGTGGAGTCATGACCACGACGACACCTCGCGTCAGCGCCATCGACATCGCGCGCGGCACCCTGGCCAAGCTCGCCGAACGGCTCACCACTCCCCTGCTCCCCGGCGACTACCTCGACGTCATCGACCCACTGCTGTCGGGCGCGCAGTTGCGGGGCCGCATCGTCGCGATCCATCCCGAGACCCGCGATGCCGTCACTCTGGTGATCCAGCCGGGCCGGGGCTGGGCCGGCCACATCCCGGGGCAGTACCTGCGTCTGGGCGTCGACATCGACGGGGTGCGGCAATGGCGGACGTACTCACTGACCTCGCAGACCGACCGCGCCGAGCGCCGGATCTCGGTCACCGTCAAAGCCGTTCCCGGCGGCCTGGTGAGCAACTACCTGGTCCGCCGCGCCACCGTCGGGACGATCGTCCACCTCGGCCAGGCTGGAGGCGAATTCACCCTCGGGGGCACTGCCCCGGCCAAGGTCCTTTTCGTGACGGCGGGCAGCGGAATCACCCCTGTCATGGGGATGCTGCGCAATATGACGCAAGACGCGGACATCACCGTCATCCATAGCGCCACCTCCGCCTCCGAGGTCATCTTCGGCGGCGAACTGCGAATGCTCGCCGGCCGGGGACGAATCCGCCTGGTGGAGATCCATACTGACACCGACGGGAGGCTCGGCCCGGCCGGCTTGGACCGTATCGTCGACGATCTCGCCGAGCGACACACCTGGGCGTGTGGGCCCAACGGCCTGCTCGAAACCCTCGAAAACCATTGGGCCACAAACGGGTTCACCAACCCAATCCACACCGAGCGATTCCGCCCCGCCCTGATCGCCACCGGCGACGGCGGCACCGTCACCTTCTCCGCCAGCGGCACCACCGTCGAGACCGACGGAAACCGCAGTCTGCTCGAGACCGGCGAAGCCGCCGGCGTACTGATGCCGTCCGGTTGCCGGATGGGCATCTGCTTCGGCTGTGTCGCCCCACTGCGCCACGGCGCCGTCCGTGATCTGCGCAGCGGCGATCTGACCACCGCCGTCGACGGCGACGGCGTTGTCATCCAAACCTGCATCTCCGCCGCGGCCGGCGACTGCGATGTCGATCTCTGATCGCGAAGACACCGATCTCTGATCGCGAAGACACCGATCTCTGATCGCGAAGACACCGATCTCTGATCGCGAAACCTCCAACACAACAAAGGACTACAACATGACTGCCATGCAGAAGGTCAACCCCAACCCCATCGCCCACCTCAGCGCCACCGACATCGAGAACCTGGGCGCCGAACTCGACGCGATCCGCGAGCAGGTCGTCGCCAGCCGCGGCGAACGCGATGCCGCCTACATCCGCGCAGTGATCGACGCTCAGCGCAAGCTGGAGTTGGGCAGCCGCGCCGTGCTGCTGTTCTCGCTGTTCCCGCCGGCCTGGCTGCTCGGCACCGTGGGGCTGTCGGTCTCCAAGATCATCGACAACATGGAGATCGGCCACAACGTCATGCACGGCCAGTGGGACTGGATGCGCGACAACAAGATCCACTCGACCACCTGGGAGTGGGACAACGCCGCCCCGGCAGAACTGTGGAAGCACTCCCACAACGAGTTGCACCACACCTACACCAACGTGCTGGGCAAGGACCACGACCTCGGCTACGGCATTATGCGCGTCGACGAAGACCAGCCGTGGAGTCCTTTCCTGTTGTTCCAACCGCTGACGAACTTCCTCAACGCCTGCTTCTTTCAGTACGGGATCGCCTTCTACGACCTGGAGATCGGCAAGTACCTCAAGGGCCGCGTCGAGAAGGACGATTTCCGTTCCCGCGCAAAGAAAGTGCTCGCCAAGATCGGCAGGCACGCCACCCGCGACTACGTTCTGCACCCGCTGTTGTCCGGGCCGTCGGCGCTGACCACGTTCACCGCCAACGTCACCGCCAATGTGGCGCGCAACGTGTGGACGCACTCGGTGATCATGTGCGGGCACTTCCCCGAGGGCGTGCAGACCTATGCGAAGACCTCGATCGACGGTGAGACCCGCGCCGAGTGGTACCTGCGTCAGATGCTCGGCTCGGCCAACATCTCCGGGAGTAGGGCAATGCATTTCATGACCGGGAACCTGTCCTACCAGATCGAGCACCATCTGTTTCCCGATCTGCCGAGCAATCGCTACCAGGAGATCGCACCGAAAGTGCAGGAGGTTTTCGAACGCTACGGTCTGACCTACGTCGCCGGCCCGCTGCCCAAGCAGGTCGCCTCGGCGTGGTGGAAGATCATCCGGCTCTCGCTGCCCAACGACGTCGCCGGGCGCAGCAAAGCCGTTGCGGACCAACGTGATCGCACCGCCGAGTCCGGGGACGATATCGGGGTGGCCCTCAACTCGGCGGCCCTGGAGTCGATCGCCTGATTAACAAGGCAAACGCCGCAACGACACGAATAATCGCGGACATGGACCACGACGGGCAAGAGATCCCACCCCAAAAACAGATGACCGGCATGCTGGGCCACCCGGTGGCCGAGAATCCGATCGACCGGATGTTCGATGCGGTCTATGCCCACTACGGCCTGAATTGGCAGTTCTGGAAGAGCGACATCGCCACCGTGGACGACCTGGCGCTGGCGGTGGCGGCCCTGCGTCCGCTCGGATACCGCGGCATGGGGGTCACGGTGCCGTGGAAGGTGGCGGTGATCCCCCTGCTCGATGAGGTCGACGACGACGTCCGCGCCATCGGCGCCGCCAATTACCT
Source organism: uncultured Actinomycetes bacterium (assembly GCA_903877095.1). GTDB lineage: Bacteria > Actinomycetota > Actinomycetes > Mycobacteriales > Mycobacteriaceae > Mycobacterium. The sequence goes on from CAIRCP010000139.1 coordinate 15,657, forward strand.
GTCCATCGAAGGTGGCCGTCTGACCGGCCACAACAACGACGGCAAGGGCGTGGTCGCGGCCATCAAGAAGGTGGCGCCTCTCGATGGCCGACGGGTGGTCATGCTCGGGGCGGGCGGCGCCGGGCGGGCGATGGCGGTGGAACTCGCCTGGGCGGGAGCCGCGCACCTCACCCTGGTGACCCGTCGCGAGGAGCAGGGCCGTGAGGTCGCCGACACCGTCACCCGCGCCTCGGGGGTGCCGGCCGGCTGGCAGCCCTGGGAGGACGAGGTCGCCGTCCCGGCGAACACGACCCTGCTCATGAACGCCACCCATCTCGGTTGCGCCCCAGAGTTGGAGCCGGTCCCGGTGCGGTGGGACACCGTGGATCCGGCCTGTGTCGTGGTCGATGTGATCACCAATCCGCGAATCACCCCGTTCCTGGCCGCTGCCCGTGACCATGGCTGTCCCGTGGTCGACGGTGTGGAAATGCTTGTGCAGCTGGCGATTCAGATCTTCGAACGCTGGACGGGGGTGGCCGCCGCGGAGGACGTTTTCCAACGCGCCGTGGCAGAGGCGCTCGGCGAGCTGAGTCGCACGCCGTCGGCGTGACGGGCGCACGGCACGATGAAGGCATGCACCCCATCTCAGAGTCCGGTGCCGACCATGGATATCGCGCGCTGGTGGTCGACGACGAGGCACCCCTGGCCGACGTGGTTGCCAGCTACCTGGCACGCGAGCAGTTCGACGTCACGGTCTGCCACACCGGCGCCGAAGCGCTGGCGGTGGCCCGCGAGGTCGATCCCGACGTGGTGGTGCTCGACCTCGGACTGCCCGGCATCGACGGCCTGGAGGTGTGCCGGCAACTGCGGACGTTCTCCGACGCCTACGTGGTGATGCTGACCGCCCGCGACACCGAAGTGGACACCATCGTCGGATTGTCGGTCGGAGCCGACGACTACATGACCAAGCCGTTCAGCCCGCGGGAGTTGGTAGCCCGGATCCGGGCCATGCTGCGCCGGCCCCGCACCGTGCCGGCTGTAACCGCCGATGTGGTGCCCGCGCGGGCGTTCGGCCCCCTGTCGATCGACATCGCCAGCCGGCAGGTGTTCCTCGACTGCGAGCCGATTCCGTTGACCCGCACCGAGTTCGACATCCTGGCGGCGCTGTCCTCGCGGCCGGGCGTGGTGTGGAGCCGACGTCAGCTCATCGACACGGTGTGGGGCGAACCGTGGGTGGGCAACGACCATCTCGTCGACGTCCACGTTGGGCATCTGCGTCGCAAACTGAGCGACGACCCGGCCGACCCCCGCTTCGTGGTCACCGTGCGCGGAGTGGGCTACCGGATGGGACTCGGCCAATGACATTGTCGCCGAACGGTTCCGGGATGCGCCGGCGGCTCCTGATCGCCCAGACCCTGGTGCTCCTCGCCGGCGGAGTCACCACCTGGGTGGTCGCCTCGATCGTCGGGCCGCCGCTGTTCCGGGAGCATCTGCACCGGGCCGGGGTGGCGCATGACTCCAACGAGCAGTTCCACGCCGAGCAGGCCTACCAGCATGCGACCGCGCTGTCGATCGCAGTGGCGATCGCGGTGGCCGCACTGACCGCGTTCGTGGTCACCGCCTACCTGAGCCGGCGGCTTCAGCGTTCGATCGCCGAGTTGTCGGCGGCGGCGTCCGCGATCGCCGAAGGGCACTATGACATCCGTGTAGCGCCGCCGCAGTTGGGCGACGAATTCGACGAACTCGCCGTCGCGTTCAACCGGATGGCCGAACGGCTGCAGACGGTGGAAGCCACCCGCCGCCAGGTCTTCGGCGACCTCGCCCACGAGATCCGCACCCCGGTTTCGGTGCTGGAGGCCTACCTCGAAGCAGTCGAGGACGGGGTGAAAACCCTTGATCCACTGACGATTTCGATGCTGCGTGAGCAGACCGGCCGGCTGGTGCGCTTCTCGGCGGACGCCGCGGCCCTGGCCCAGGCCGAGGAATCCCGCTCCGCCATCGCGCCGGGATGGATGGACTCGCGGGAACTACTGGACGCGGTGAGCGCCGCGGTGGCCGACCGCTACGCGGACAAGGGGGTCACCCTGACCATCCACGCCGACGGTGGCCGGCTGTGGGCAGACCGGCAACGGCTCACCCAAATCGTGAGCAACCTGCTGGACAACGCGCTGCGGCACACGCCGGCCGGCGGACATGTCCGGCTGGGCGCTGCGCGGTCCGGGGCCGATGTCGTTTTCACCGTCGCCGACGATGGCGAAGGGATCGGGGCCGAACATCTGCCGCATCTCTTCGAGCGTTTCTACCGCGTCGACGCCGCCCGCGACCGCGGCCGCGGCGGTTCGGGGATCGGGCTGGCGATCGCCAAGGCGCTGACCGAGGCCCACGGCGGCCACATCAGCGTGGCCAGCCGCGGGCCCGGGCACGGCAGCACCTTCACGGTGACGCTGCCGACTGCTCCTACAGCGAAGTGAGAATCTGGTTCATGGTGTCGATCTCCTTCTGCTGGCTTTCCAGGATCGACATGGCCATGGCGATGGCGTCGGGGAACTGACCGTTCTTGATCTCGTTCTGGGCCATGGTCAGCGCACCCTGATGGTGCTTGATCATTCCGGTCAGGAACAGCTTGCTGGCCTCAACACCCTGGGCGTTCTTCAGGGCATCCATGTCGGCCGGCGACATCATGCCGTCCATACCGGACATACCCCCCATGCCGGGCATCATCGAGTCGCTGGGCATCATCGAACCGCCGGGCATCATGCTGGTGGTCGGTGAAGCGGTGTCGGTCCCCGAGCCGTGCATTCCGCCGTGATCCATGCCCGGCATCCCCGGCATTCCGCTCATACTCGGCATGCTGCTCATCCCCGGCATACCGGTCATCGGCATGCCCCACTGGCTCATCCAGCCCTGCATCTTCTCGATCTCCGGGCCCTGAGCGGCCTTGATCTTCTTGGCCAGGTCGACAACCCGCTGGTCGATGCCCTGCTTGCCCAGGATGATGTCGCTCATCTCGATCGCCTGCTGGTGGTGGGGGATCATCATGTGGGCGAAGTCCATATCCGCCTGGTTGTGCGCCGCGGTCTGCGCCGCCGTCGAGGTCTGCGTCAAGGTCGAGGTTTGAATCGAGGCCGAGGACGGCGCCGCCTCCTTGGTGCCCGAATTGCTACACGCCCCCAGAGCGGCCACCGTGGCCAGCGCAGCCAGCCCGGTCACCATGGTCGTCGTCTTATTCACGGAACATCCCTTTCGTCAGTGCACATAGGTTCAACGACCACCCTTCCGCGCCGCGGTAGGGCTCTCCTAGACGTTCTGTGAAGATTCGATGAAGATCCCACCCGCTCAGGGAGGCAATCCTGGTCGGCACGGCCGGGTGGTAGATGCCGTAGGCGCGCCCGGGGCTTGCCCGCCCTTACCGCCCGTCGCGCCGCCGCTGGCGGTACCGCCGGAGATGACATCGGTTCCCCTCCGTAATTCGACGCCACGGACTCGGGCGCCGCCACCTGTGCGATGGTGGAACCATGGGGGCGAGCGACATTCTCGATTGGGCCAGACAGAAGATCGCCGATCGGGTTCCCAAGGCGGACCTCGATCAGCGCAACCCCGACTACATCCGCGACCAGCTGCCCGGGCTGTGGCTGCTGGCCTCGCTGTATTTCCGGGCCGACGTGCGGGGGCTGGACCGCATTCCCGAGGAGGGTCCGGGGCGGTGTCATAGCGTCGTAGCAACAGACCCACTGAGCGGGAGGGAGTTGCAGGTTGGCGCGCAGGATGTTGACGTTCGAGGATCGAGCGGACATCGCGGTCGGGATCGAGTCGGGCTTGTCTGACACCGAGATCGCCG
>CAIRCP010000140.1 GCA_903877095.1 uncultured Actinomycetes bacterium
CCGGCCGGGCGCACCGGGACGTGCGCCGGGCGGACGGGGCGGCATGTTGCCGGGCGTCGCGCCACCGGGACGCGGTCCACCGCCCGGACGCGGCGGCATTCCGCCGGGGCCGGGCCGCGGACCGCCTGGGCCCGCCGGACCCTGTGGCCGCGGAATGGCACGTTCGACCGGCTGAACCGTGGAGACCGGGTTATTGCCCACCCGCGGCGGCCGGGGGGCGCCGGGCTTGGGGGCCGCAGGCCCGGGCCGGGGACCCGGGGCAGGGCGCACCGGAGCGGCTGCCTCCACCGTGGCCGCAGGGGCAACAGGGGCCGCAGGCACCGGCGCAGCAGGCGCCGCCGCAACAGGCGCCGCAGCCGGCACCGGCGCAGCAGGCACCGGCGCAGTAGGCGCCGGGGGCGCCACGGGAGGCGCCGGCATGCGGGGAGGCACCGGTTTGACAGCCGGTGCCTCGGCGACGGGATCGGCCGGCGGGGCCGCAACCGGAGCCGCCTTGGGCGGCGCGGGGGTGGCCGGCGCAGCCGGCTTCGAACCCCCGAAAGCTTCTCGAAGCCGCCGGGCGACCGGCGCTTCGACTGTGGACGATGCCGATTTGACGAACTCGCCCTGCTCGCTCAGGCGAGCGAGAACTTCCTTGCTCGTGACACCGAGTTCCTTCGCCAACTCGTGTACGCGGGCCTTACCTGCCACTACTTCTCCATCTCTAGAGGCGTCAGCGGTGGTTGGGCCGCGCCTCGGGTTTAGCTATGACGCATGGTCATCGGGACTTCACGGTGTGCTCATGTTCTTCGCTACCTATTCGTGTTCCCGGGTGGGCGAGCCAGCGAAATGCTCGACCACCGCGGAGTTGTCCGGTGTACCGGCGATCCGCAACGCCCGGCCGAACGCTCGCCGTCGAATGGCCGCCGTCAGGCAACGGTCGTCGGGATGCAACCAGGCACCCCGGCCCGGATGGGAACCTTTGGTGTCCACCGAGACGGCCGACTGGCCGTTCCCCGTGGGCACCGCAACCATCCTGAGCAGTTCGACAGCCAACTCTCGCTTCCGGCAACCGATGCACATCCGAACCGGAGAGGTGCGTGTCTCAGCGGCCGGACCTTCGCGCTGGATCACGGCTCAGTCTACCGTCACCGGGGCGTCTGAATAACCAAAGCGCGGGTTCGGCCTACCGGGGTGCGCCCGGGGCCTGCCGGCCGGCGCTGTCGGGCGCGCCGGGGGCGGCAGCGGGCGCGGCGTCGGGGGCGTCGACGTCGCTGCGGATGTCGATACGCCAGCCGGTCAAACGGGCTGCGAGTCGGGCGTTCTGACCTTCCTTGCCGATCGCCAGGGACAGCTGGAAGTCCGGGACGATCACCCGCGCGGCCCGAGCGGCGGCGTCGACGACGGTGACCGACACGACCTTCGACGGCGACAGCGCGTTGGCCACGAACCGGGCCGGATCGTCGTCGTAGTCGATGATGTCGATCTTCTCGCCGGACAACTCGCTCATCACGTTGCGCACCCGCTGCCCCATCGGCCCGATGCAGGCCCCTTTGGCATTAAGTCCAGCGTTGAGCCCCGCTTTCGACCGCACCGCGATCTTCGACCGGTGGCCGGCCTCGCGCGCGACGGCGACGATCTCGACGGAGCCCTCGGCGATCTCGGGAACCTCCAGCGAGAACAGTTTGCGCACCAGGTTCGGATGGGTCCGCGACAACTCGATGCGAGGCTCCCGCATCCCCCGGGTCACCCCGACCACGTAGCAGCGCAACCGGTCGCCGTGCGTGTAGGACTCCCCCGGCACCTGTTCGGCCGGCCGGATCATGCCCTCGGAGGCCTTGGTCTCGCTGCCCAGTCGGACGACGACGTTGCCGCGGGCGTTCTCCCGCACGTCGCGCTGCACCACGCCGGCGACGATGTCGCCTTCGCGGGCCGAGAACTCGCCGTACACCCGCTCGTTCTCGGCGTCACGGAAACGCTGAAGCATCACCTGGCGCGCAGTGGTGGCCGCGACGCGACCGAATCCCTCGGGGGTGTCGTCCCACTCGCTGATGACGTTGCCGTCGTCGTCGGTCTCGCGGGCCATCACCTGCACCGCGCCGTTCTTGCGGTCGATCTCGATGCGGGCGTCGGGCTGGTGCCCTTCGGTGTGTCGGTAGGCGGTCAGCAGCGCCGACTTGATGGTGTCGAGCAACTCCTCGACCGAAATCCCGCGATCGACTTCGATCGCGTGCAGGGCGCCCATATCGATGTTCATGCCTCGACCTCCGTCCCAGTTGTCGCGCCGACTTCGCCGGCCAGTTCGAGCTCCTTGCCACTCGGCGGCGAAAACTCCACTTGCACAACGGCTTTGCGAATGTCCGTCAGCGGCACCGGCTGAACCGACCAGCCCGTCCCGGCGCGCACCACCAGTTCGGCGACGCCGTCGGCGGTGGCGCCGAGCCGGCCGGTGACGGTGCGGCCGTCCTGCAGCGTCAGCTCCACCTTGCGGCCGCGGGCCCGCCGGAAGTGCTTCTTGGCGGTCAACGGCCGGTCCACCCCCGGCGAGCTGACCTCCAGCACGTAAGCGACGTCGCCGGTGTCGAGGGTGTCCATCAGGTCGGAGGCGGCGCGGGACAGCTCCGCGATGGTGTCAAGATCGAGCGGGTTGTCGCCGTCGGCCACCACCCGGATACGGGCGGGCCGGGCGCGGGTGTCGACGACGACGTCGTCGATGTCATAGCCCGCTCTGCTGAACTGATCATGCAGCAGCGCGGTCACCTGTTCCGGTGAAGGTAAGCCCGCGGGCCGCTGCGTCACAGCTAGCTCCTCATCTTGAGTTGTGAATGCCGGGTACCAACGATACGCCAGCGACGGGTCGGGCAATGGCAGGATGTTGGCGTGCTCGACCCAGACTCCCGCCCCGATCCGGGCCTTCCGCGCCGCGCCGGGCCCGCACTGACCCGTCGTCGCCTCCTTTCCGACGGCGGCCGCGGGTTCCTCGCGCTCGCCCTGATGGGGGTCAGCGCCACGGCGTGCGGCATGGGTAAGCCGCCGGAGCCCGATCCGCTGGAGGCAGAGTTGGCGGCGGCCCGCAGCGACAGCGATCTTGCCGCAGCGGCGGCCAAGGCGGCCAAACCCGCAGTCGCTCCGGCACTCAACGAGGTCGCGGCCGAGCGGGCCCGGCATGCCGCGGCCCTTTTGGAGGAACTCTCCCGCGCCGCGGGAAAACCGATCCCCACGACGACCTCGGAAACCACGTCGGCCTCCCCCGCACCGGATAAGCCCGCTGCGCCGCCCACCCTTCGAGACGTCTCCGACGCGCTGCGGAAGTCCGCCGAGCGCACCACCAAGCTTGTGCCGACGCTCTCGGGATACCGCGCGGGCCTGATGGGTTCCATCGCGGCGGCCTGCACGGCGTCGTTCACGGTCGGCCTGCCGACGGAGACGAGGACACGGTGACCACACCCAAGCCGCCCACCCCGGCCCCCTCGCCCGCGCCCTCGCCGGCGCCGAAGGCGACGACCGCGCCGGCCCCACCGAGCGCTGTGACCCCCACGGCCGCCCCGACGACCACCACGGCCGCCCCGCCGTCGACGGCCCAGCAGAGCACCGCACCCGAGAGCCCCGACTCGTCGACTACGACGGGGACGACCACGACGGGGACGAGCGAGACGCCGACGACCGAGACGACCACCGATACCTCGACCGCCGAACCCACCCCCGATCCGGACCGCCCAAAGGATCCCGTCGAGGCCGCCTGGTACGACGCCGTCGCCGCCGAGCATGCGGCGATCTACGGCTACGGCGTGGTGTCGGCGCATGTGATGCCCGACGACAACGAACTGGTCTCCCAGTCGGTGGCCGAGCACCGTGACCGCCGGGAGGCGGCGCTCGGGATCCTGTCCGAACGGTCGGTGAAGGCGCCGCTGCCCGCGCCCGGCTACCAGCTGCCGATGGTGGTCGGTTCGCAGAAGTCCGCCGCGAAACTGGCGGTGCGGATGGAAAGCGACTGCGCGGTGGCCTGGCGCGCGGTGCTGGAGCAGACGGATTCCGACTCCGACCGCGAGTTCGGGACGAAGGCCCTGACGCAGTGCGCGGTGCTGGCGGCACGCTGGCGCAAGGTGCTCGGTGCCTGGCCGGTCACCGAGGCGTTCCCCGGCGGGAGCGAGTAGCCCGGCCGGGTTAGTTCGCCGACGACGTTCAGCCCAGTTCCCCGGCGATGACGTCGGCTGCCCCCTGCGCCGGGATCTCCCGCTTCTCACCGCTGAAACGGTTGCGCAACTCCACTTTTCCATCGGCCCAGCCGCGGCCCACCACCACGATCCACGGCACGCCGAGCAGTTCGGCGTCCTTGAACTTGACCCCCGGGGAGGCCGTCCGGTCGTCGAGCAGCACCTCGCGGCCGAGCCGGTCGAGGTCCGCGGCCAGTGCCTCTGCCCCGGCGCGGGCGTCGGCGTCCTTGTTGGCGATGACGACGTGAACGTCGAACGGCGACACCGAGGCCGGCCAGCGCAGCCCGAGCTCGTCGTGCTGCTGCTCGGCGATCACCGCTACCAGCCGGGACACCCCGACGCCGTAGGACCCCATAGTGAGCCGCACCGGCTTGCCGTCCTCGCCGAGGACGTCGACGGAGAACGCGTCGGTGTACTTGCGGCCCAATTGGAAGATATGGCCGATCTCGATACCGCGGGCGCTGACCAGGGGGCCCGCCCCGTCCGGGGAGGGGTCACCGTCGCGCACCTCGGCCGCCTCGATGACGCCGTCCGGGGTGAAGTCGCGGCCGGCCACCAGGCCGACCACATGCTTGCCGGTCTCGTCGGCCCCGGTGATCCACGAGGTACCCGCTACCACGCGGGGATCGACCAGGTAGCGAACGCCGTTGTCCAGCAATGACTTCGGTCCGATATAGCCCTTCTTCAGGAACGGGCGCCGGGCGAAGTCGGCGTCGTCGAGCAACGCGTACTCGGCCGGGTCGAGTGCCGCACCCAGTCGCTTGTCGTCGACCTCACGGTCACCGGGCACACCGATGGCGAGCAGTTCCCACTCCCCGCCCGGGGCGCGGACCTTGAGCAGCACGTTCTTGAGGGTGTCGGTTGCGGTGACCGCCCGGCCGGCGAACTGCGGAAGGGACGCCTCGTTGGCCCAGTCCACCAAGGTGGCGATGGTCGGCGTGTCGCCGGTGTCGTGCACGACGGCGTCGCCCACGCCGTCGACCGGCAGCGCGTCGGGAACCGCGGTGGTGACAGCCTCCACGTTGGCGGCATACCCCGACTGCGGGCATCGCACGAAGGTGTCCTCGCCCACCTCGCTTTCGGCGAGGAACTCCTCCGAAGCGCTGCCGCCCATCGCGCCCGAGACGGCCGACACGATGACGTAGCGAATTCCCATGCGGGAGAACATTTTCTGATAAGCCTCGCGGTGGGCGACATAGACGGTGCGCAGACCGTCGTCGTCGACGTCGAAGGAGTAGGAATCCTTCATGACGAACTCGCGGCCACGCAGGATGCCCGCCCGGGGCCGGGCTTCGTCGCGGTACTTGGTCTGGATCTGGAACAGCAGCACCGGGAAGTCCTTGTAGGAGCTGTACTCCCCCTTGACCGCGAGGGTGAACAGTTCCTCGTGAGTCGGGCCCAGCAGGTAGTCGTTATCGCGGCGGTCCTTGAGCCGGAAGACGCCGTCGCCGTACTCCGTCCAGCGGTTGGTCACCTCGTAGGGGGCCCGGGGAAGCAGTGCCGGGAACAGGATCTCCTGCCCGCCGATGGCGACCATCTCCTGGCGGACGATGTTCTCGATCTTGCGCAGCACCCGCAATCCCAGCGGCAGCCAGCTGTACAGGCCAGGCCCGATGGGGCGGACATAGCCGGCCCGGATGAGCAGCTTGTGGCTGGGGACTTCGGCGTCGGCCGGATCGTCGCGCAGGGTGCGCAAGAACAGCTCGGACATGCGGGTGATCACAGCGGGCTAGCTTAGCCACCGCGAGTTCAGCCGCCGCGGCCGTAGGGTTGCGTGGTGTCCGCCCAAGCGCACAGCACCGGTTCCGCCCTGACCGCACCGAGTTACACCGGCCGCATGCCCACCCGCTCCGGCGACCTGGCCGTCGAGACGCACGGCATCGCCCCGGTTCCGCCCGGCAATCGCTACGGCACCGCCCGGCGTCTGCTGACCGTGTGGTTCGCCCCGCAGGTCAACATGACGGTGATCTTCACCGGATCGCTCGCCGTCACCCTGGGGCTGGGCTTCTGGCTCGGGCTGGCGGCCATGGCGATCGGCACCCTGCTCGGTTCGGTCGCGGTCGCCTACCTGTCCACCTGGGGGCCGCGCACCGGAACTGCGCAACTCCCCAACGCTCGCATGGCATTCGGATCATGGGTCACGGTGGTCGCGGTGATCCAGTGGCTGTCGTCGATCGCCTGGGACGGCCTGGTGGGGTTGTTCGGCGGCGAGGCACTGGCCGCATTGCTGGGCGTGCCGTTCTGGCTTGCGGTGGCGGCCGTGCTGGCGGTGCAGGGCGCGGTGGGGGTGTTCGGCTACGAAGTGATCCATCGCATGCAGGCCGTCATGACGGTGGTGCTGGGGGTCATCTTTTCCGTCTTCGCCGTCCGACTGCTTGAGGGGCACCAGATCGTCGTCCCACCGAGCCTGTCCGGGCCGGATCTGGCCGGGGCGTTCGTCATGGAGGTCACCATCGCGCTGAGCCTGGGCATCTCCTGGGCCAGCTATGCCTCCGATTTCAGTCGCTACCTGCCGGCCCGAACCTCCCGCGCGGCGGTGTTCGGATATACCTTGGCCGGCCTGGCCACGGCGTACCTCGCGGTGCAGGCCATCGGGATCGCCGCCGGGCGGACGCTGGCCGATCAGACCGTCGATGGCGTGCGAACGGTGGTGGGCGGCGGGGTGCTGGGCAGTCTGGCCCTGGTGGCGATCGCGCTGGGGTCGGTCGCATCCAATGCGATGAACGACTACAGCGGGTCGCTCGCCCTGCAGACCGCCGGCGTCCGGGTCCGCCGGCCGGTGTCCGCGGCAATGGTGTCGGTGATCGCGTTCGGCCTGATCATGTGGCTACACGCCGGCGACCTCACGGCCCGGTTCCAGGGAGTTCTGCTGGCCGTCAGCTACTGGATCCCGGCGTTCGTCGCGATCGTCGCCATCGACTGGCGTCGGCGCAGCGCCGGACGGGACCTGGTCGACCCGGCCGTGGAGAACACTTCCCGCCGCGACGCACGGGCCGCGCTGGTGAGCTTCGTCGTCGCCTTCGCCGCCGCGGTGCCGTTCATGCACACCGAGGTCTTCGTCGGCCCGATCGCCCGCTGGCTGCACGGGGCTGATCTGGCGTACTTCGTGAATTTCTTTGTCGCAGCAGTGATCTACGGTGGTTACCGGCTATTGCGCCGACGCTAGCCCCACCGCCTCAAACCAGATGGCGAGACAGCCAGTCCTGCAGGCGCCGCCACGCGTCGTCAGCGGCGGCGGGTGCGTACCGCTTGCCGGTGTCGTTGAAGAACGCATGGTCGGCATCCGACTCGGTGACGAGTTCGAAGACCACGCCGGCCCGCTGCAACGCAGCCCGCGCTTTCGGCTCGGAGGCATTCACCCGGTCGTCAAGGGCCGCGTAGAAACCCAGTACCGCAGCGTTTTTCGAGCCGGCGAAGTCGGCGTCGTCGGGTGCGGGGCCGTAGAACGGCACGGCAGCCGCCAGTCGCGGCTCGCCGGCGGCGAGCAGCTGCCAGACCAGGCCGCCACCGAAGCAGAACCCCACCGCGGCGAGGGTGTGGCCGGGCGCCCGGCGGACGAGTTCGTCCAACCCGGCGCGCATATCGGCGATGAATCGTTGCGGTTCGGCCTTGGCCAGCGCAGCGGTCGCCTCGGCCGGATCGGAAAACGTTGCGGTGCCACCTTCTTCGGAGAGCAGGTCGATCGCCAGGGCCGAGTAGCCGATGCCCGCCAGCCGTCCGGCAACCGAACGGACCCAGTCATTGAGGCCTTTGTTCTCGTGGATCACCAGCACCGCGCCCCGGGGATCCGGCGCCGCCGCCCATGCGCCCTGCAGTTGCCCGCGCGGACCGGCCCACGTGATCGGCGTCGTCGTCAGGGCGGTGTCCATGCCGGGCGGCCCCGCCGCCGGCGCACCGCCCGACGTCGGATTCTGGGTCGGCGGCGCCGATTTCCGCTCCTCCCCGCACGCGGCGATCAACGCCGAAGCAGCACCGGCGCTGATCCCGAGCAGCGCCAGCCGGCGTAGCGCTTCGCGGCGCGACAGCAGGCCATCGACGTGGTCGGTGGCGATCTCCTCGGCGATATACCTCTGTAACGGGGGCGGTGTCATAGCGTCGTAGCAACAGACCCACTGAGCGGGAGGGAGTTGCAGGTTGGCGCGCAGGATGTTGACGTTCGAGGATCGAGCGGACATCGCGGTCGGGATCGAGTCGGGCTTGTCTGACACCGAGATCGCCG
>CAIRCP010000141.1 GCA_903877095.1 uncultured Actinomycetes bacterium
AGAGCCCGTCGCGCCGGCGCCCGCACGGGTCGCCGCCGCACCGCCGGCCCCGCAGCCGGCCGCCGCCATCACCGCGGCCGCCACCGCTACCGTCCCGCCCGCGCGGTCGGCTCCGCACGCCCCGGGCGTCATGACCGGGACCCCCGGGGTGAGCGCCAACGCGTCGTCGTCGGCGTCCCTGATCGACAATCTGCTGGCGCCGATCCGGACCATCTTCGGCGAGGGCACCGCGCTGCTGGTACGCCGCACATTCTTCAACGAAGCCCCGAGCGTGACCCCGGTCCAGCTGACTGGTCAGTCCGAGGGACCGATCACCGGAACGCTGCGGGCCGTCGACCCCGACGGCGATGCGCTGAACTACTCCGTCACCGCCAACCCGCAGCACGGGGCCGCGGTGGTCAATGGCGACGGCAGCTACACCTACACTCCCGCAACGGGTTTCGCCGGCAACGACAGCTTCGTCGTGGCGGTTACCGACACCGGATTCCACATCAATCTGCTCGATCTGTTCCGCCCTGCCAGCACCTCGGCAAGCGTCGCGGTGGGCCAGGGCGCGCTGGCTTCGAAGCTGCGCTTCCAATTCGTCTATGGATCGGGATCGCAGTACTGGTCCAGCTCCGCGCGCAGCGCACTGGAGTCGGCGGCGACACAACTCTCCTCGTACATCGTCCTGACCTCGCCGGTGACCATCACCTATGACGTCAGCGGCGAATCCTCACCGTTCTCCTCGACCCTGGCCTCGGCCGGCAGCGATTTCATCAACGACGGCTCAGGCTTCTTGGAGACGGTGGTGCAGAGCAAGATCCAGTCCGGCTACGACGCCAACGGGTCGGCCGCCGACGGAACCATCGACTGGAACTTCGGCCGGCCCTGGGCCCTGGGCAACAGCGTGTCGGGCAGTGAGTACGACTTCCAGTCCACCGCCATGCACGAACTGCTGCATACCTTCGGGTTCCTGTCCAACATCGACCAGGCCGGCTCCAACACCGGCCGGATCTGGACGCTCTACGACAGCTTCATCGTCAACGCCGCCGGCACCCGCGCGATCAACAGCAGCGATTACGCCTGGAACACCGCCTTCAACCCCAATCTCACCGGCGGCAACGGTGGGCTGTACTTCGGCGGACCGCGTGCCGTGGCCGCCAACTACGGCAACGTAGCGCTGTACACGCCGAACCCGTGGGGGTCGGGTAGCTCGCTGTCCCACCTCACCGCCGATACGCTGATGAACGCCAACGTCAGCACGGGATCGGGGCCCCGGGTCCTCACCCGGGTGGAACTCGGCATCCTCGCCGACATCGGCTACACCGTCAATTCCGGTCCGGGAACCCCTGCGCTACTGTTCGTCGGACTCGTCACCATCCGCCTGCGGCGCCGAAAGGACTGAAGAGACCGATGAATCGCAACGTTCGTGGGTGGATCATCGCCGCGGTCGCCGCGGCCGTGCTGATCCTGCTACTGGTGCTGTGGGGTATGCGCCCGGGCCGTCAGGGGCAACCGGGACAGCCCGGTCAGACCACCCATGACGTCAAGGCCTCCGCGATCGGGTTGGTGCTCGCCGGCTGAACCGGCGTGACCGCTACTTCTTGCTCTGGATCTGCGGCGCGGCCGCTTCGGAGTTGATCAGATAGGCGTCCTGGTCGCCGTCGGAGTCCGAAGCGCCCTGGACCGCAGGGTTGAAGTCGCCTTGGGTGCCGTCATGGTCGACCGACGTGCCGTCGCCTCCTCGAATATCTCAATCCCCCACTCCGGCAGGCACATTCCCAGAACATCGGAACCGGACTGACAGGAAACGGACAGGAATTTCAATCCGCCCGCGCGGCCGCCCGGAGGGCGGGTTAGGCGGCCGTCCGGCCGGCAAATTAGCATCTACGGCTATGAACGATCAGGAGGCCCTTGCCCGGGACCTCACCGAAGACCTCAGCGGCCTCGGGTACGACGAGGACGGCTACCTCTTCGCAGAAGACGGCCCCTACTTCGCAGAAGGTGATCACGGCGAGCCGCTCGACGGATCGTTCGACGAGTGGGACGGCTACCTCACGCCGCGCCCCACACCGCCGTCGCGGGTCTCGCGGCCCTGGTACCGGGATCCCCGCTGGCTGTTCGGGCTGATCGCACTGGCAGCGGCGGCGCTCGTCGTGGCCACGGTGCTGCTGGTCACCGGTCGCGTTTCCGGTGAGATTCCCACCGCCCCCGAATTGACGACCAGGACCCCGTCGAGCGCGACCAGCGCGCCGAGTCCGAGAAGCGCACCACCGCGGCAGTCGGAGTCGCCGACGACGACGTCGACCTCAGCGGCGTCGACCACCGAAGAACCCAGCGCAGTGGACAACCCGGCGGCCGATCCGCCGACGGCGTCTGGGGCGGAGACTGCTCCGCAGCCGACCGCGAGCCAGAGCGCCAAGCCGGCCGGCCCGCGGATCAACGTCACCCGCACCCCGATGAGCTTCTCGCCGGGCAAGCACTAGGCAGGCTCACCCCGGGGCCGGCTCACCGGCCGCGTTGTCGTCGATGACGGTGTGGATGAGGCGCATCTTGTCCAGCACGGGCGCGGGTAGCACGAACGGGTACAGGTCGGGCTTGCCCATCGACCGGTTGACCATGTTCAGCGACCATGCCAACGGCAGCCACATGCCGATGAGCGTATCGAATGCGCTGGGGCCCAATATCTTTCGTTCATACGTTCCGGTGGCCGGCGCGAGGCCGTAGGCTGCCGCGGTGTCCAGCGTGCTACGCATGTGCAGGTAGTGCGCGAACGTCTCAGCCCAATCCTCGGCGGGATGCATGGCGGCATAGGCCGAGACGTGCTGCTTATCCCATCCCGGCGGAGGCCCCTGCCGGTAGTGCAGGTCGATCGCGGACTGGTAGTCGGCGTACGGATCGCGGAACAGCGCGGCGAACTCGGCGAGGCGGCCGGGATCTCTCGCGAGGAGGCGGTAGAAGTAGTAGTGACCGATCTCGTGGCGGAAGTGTCCGAGCACGGTGCGGTAGGGCTCGTCCATGGCGACCCGCAATTGCTCACGGTGCACGTCGTCGCCCTCGGCCAGGTCGACCGTGATGATGCCGTTGTCATGGCCGGTGACCACCGGTTGGTTCGCGCTGGAGAGCAGATCGAAGGCCAGACCGTAGTACGGATCCTCCTGGCGGTCGACGACCGGCAGTCGAAGGTCGTACAGTTCGGCGATCAGGCGCCGTTTGGCCCGCTCCGCCTCGGCAAAGGCGGTAAGCGCAGCCGTGTGGTCGTCGCGGGGCCGGATTCGGGTGAGCCGGCACGACGCACACAGTTGCGGGACAGGTTGCACCTCCACGAGCCAGTTGCATTCGGCCAGATGGAGATTCGCGCACAGCTGACGTTCCTGCGCATCGACGGTCCCGCTGGTTGCGGTGCCGCCGTCATCGGCGATCACCAGGAAGGCCATGTCCGGCAGGGAGAATCCCAGCGCGCTGCCGCAGGACAAGCACACCGAGTTTTCGAACGCCAGCTGCTGACCGCATCTGGGACAGCGGAAGTCACGCATCGAGCGGCGCCACGTCCACCGACACGTCGATCACGCTGTACTCCGAATCCGTGTAGATGATCCCTCGCAGCGGCGGCACATCGGCATAGTCCCGACCCCACCCGACTGTGATGTATCGCTCGTCGACCAGTTGATCGTTGGTGGGATCGAATCCCAGCCAGCGCTCACCGGTCCACACCGCGGCCCAGGCGTGCGTCGCGTCCACACCGAACATCCGCTCCTTCCCGGGCGGCGGATCGGTGGCGAGGTAACCCGATACGTAACTGGCCGCCAGCCCGTTGGCCCGCAGGCACGCGATGGCCAGCCGGGCGAAGTCCTGGCATACCCCCTCGCGGGCCTCCAAAACCTGCGCCACCTGGGTGGACACCGTCGTCGATCCGGACTTGTAGATGAAGTCGTCGAATATCCGGGAGTGCAGATCCCGGACCACCTCGATGAGCGGACGGCCCGCGGTGAAACTCGCCGCCGCGTAATCCCTTACCCCGTCGGTGATTTCGGGCGGACGCAGATCCAGGGTGAACTCCGTCGCCAACAGGCCCTCGGGGCCGCTCGGGCGCACGGATTCCCACGGCTGCAGGACGGCACCGGACTCGTAATGTTCGGCCGGCGGCGGATCCACCTCGACCATCGAGGTTCCCAGCACGCACAGCGCCTGATGCCGTTCGGTCACATGGAAGTACGAGCTGATGTTGCCGTAGACGTCGAGGCTCGTGGACCGGTCGGCGGGCAGCGGGTCAATGTGGAGATCGAATTGCAGACAACGCTGCCGGGCGCTCGTGCGGGGAACCAGGTGTGCCCGGCCGTAGGAACTGGTTACCACGTCGGAGTACTTGTATTCGGTGCGGTGGCTGACCTGGTAGCGGCGCGCCGGCGGTTGCTGAACGGTCATGGCACTTCCCGCCTCTGATCCGGTCCCCACAGCGGCTGCATGTCACCCGGCAGCGACAGCTGCGTGCGGGTGATGACGTCCGACAGTTCCTGCAAGTCGGAGTTGATCCTGGCGAGCAGTTCATCGAGTTCGTGGCGCAGACCGGTGTCGTCGGTGTGCTCGAGGTCCTCGGGGTCAAGCCGGCGCAACCGGACGCTGATCTCCTCGACCAGCCGTTGCGACCGCGACGAACCGGACGCTCCAGGCAGCGCGCGGAGGTGAGACTTCAACCGCTCCAGCTGGTACACCAGTGATCTGGGGTTACTGGCGTCGAACAGCAGCAATTCGGCGACGGCAGCGACGCTGGCCTGCCCCAGGTTGCGGCGGCGGTAGATCACCGAGGACTCGCAGGCCACCAGCACCGAGTCGGTGATCGTCTGTTCGGCACCGGGACGGCGCCGGACCGTGAGCGTGGCCCGCAACAACGCGGTGAGCGCCACACCGCGCTCGATGCGCTTTCCGATGTCCATCATCATCCACCCGGCGTCCTGGACCATCGACTCGGCAGCCATGCCGGAGAGCGCCAGCATCCCGGCTAGCGTTCGCTGCTGAGCGTCGGCCAGGGCGGTGTCGTCGGCCGGCCGGCCGGAGGGCGGATCAGCATGGCGGGCCAGCGTCCGTTCCACCGCGCCCAGCACCATCCAGGTGTCGTTGGACATCTGATCGCGCAACGCTCGGGCGGCCAGCGCCATCCCCTCGACCGACTGTGCCAGCGAACCGGCTTGCTGTCGGTCGGCGGTCAGCGACCACAGCGTGTGCGGTGCCCGCGCCAGCACGTCGTCGGCCGAATCCCGGCCGGCCCCTTCGTTTCCGGACACCGATGCCAGTGCGTTGAACAGGACCGGCAGACAGTCGCTGCCCTCCATGTCGCGGCGGCTGCGGAACTCGTGATAACGCTGCCGGGTGACGATGAGCAGCCGGGCGAGACCCTCGGTGCGCTCGGCGTAGCGGCCGATCCAGAACAGGTCCGACAACACGCGCGGCGAACTGACGAACTGCGCCCCGCTGGGAAGTTTGACCGACGGCACCGTGATTGCCTGCTCGGCACCCGAGCGGGTTGGCGGGCGGATCCAGATGTCTTTTGCCGCAGCGGTTTTCAGCTGGAACGCACCCGGCCCAGGAATCAGCACATAACCCAGTCCGCCCACCATCGGCGCGTACCCACTGCGCTGGGCCACGGTGAACAGCCGCAGTCCGACGCCGGCTGCCGACAGACCGCCCGGATAGTGGTCGGTGGGAGCCGTGGAGAACTGCGGCAGTTCCTGCGCCGCCCACTGCCACGGCGCCGCGTCGATCCGGGCGGCCAGTTCGCCACGTTGCGCCGCCGACAGCGTCGGCCCCACGATGGTCTCGGCGTCGACGGTCGATTTGATCAGCAGCGTCGACAACCGGGCCAGGATGTGGGATCGCTCGCGGTCTATCCCGGCCCAGTAGTACTTCGGGGAGTCGATCAGCGGCGTCTCCCCCAACAGCAACTTCGCCATCGCCGGCAGGAAACGTTGCAGCCCTGGGCTTTCCAGGATGCCGCTGCCCAGGCTGTTGACGATGGTCACCGAACCGCGCCGCTGCGCCTCGACCAGGCCGACCACCCCGAGACGGGACTCCGGCCGCAGATCCAGCGGGTCGGCCCATTCGGCGTCGACCCGGCGCAGCACGACATCGACCTGCTTGAGTGTGCCCAGCGAACGCATCCACAGCTTGCCCTCGCGCACCACCAGATCGGCGCGCTCGACCAACGGAAAGCCCAGAACGGTTGCCAGATAGGCCTGGTCGAACGCCGTCTCGGAATGGATGCCCGGACTGAGCACCACCACCACCGGATCCTCGGCGGCCTCTGGCGCCGCGTCGATCAGGGCCAGCCGCAGCGCCTGAGCGAACGGCGAGGCGGGCCGGGGCCGGATCCGTTCGTAGATGTCGGGAATCGCGTGGGCCACCACCCGGCGGTCGGCAAGGGCGTACCCGGCGCCCGACGGTGCCTGCGTCCAATCGCCGTTGACCCGGAACCGGCCATCCGTGGCCCGGCTCAGATCGCACCCGTGCATGAACAGCTGGTGGCGGCCCGGGTTCTGGACACCCAGCACCGCGCGGATGTAGCCGGGGTGGCCGAACAACAGCTCGGGCGGCAACACGCCGCTGGTCAGGCAGCGCTGGTCGCCGTAGAGATCGGTGAGGACCGCATCGAGCAGCCGCGAGCGCTGCACCACGCCGGTTTCCAGGGTCTGCCAGTCCTCGGCGGAGATCAGCAGCGGGATGCCGTCGAGGTGCCACGGGCCGGGCATCGCCATGCCGTGGCTGTCGGTGACGGTCTCACCGTGCCGGTCGATCTCGATGTAGGTGATGCCGTCGTTGTCGACCAGCCCGCGCAGAACGTCACGCAACCGGTCCATGCCGTCCCGGCCGCGCTCGCCGACCAGGTCGGCCAGTTCCCGCCAGGCGGGCCGCACCGCCCCGGTGCGGTCGGTGAATTCGTCGTATCCGGTGCACCCGGACGCCGCCGCCGGGGCGCCGCCACGGACGTCGAACAACGTCTCCTGGGCACGGGAAGCGCAGTAGTCCTGGAGCAACCGGTCGGGATCGTGGCTGCTGAGGTCGAGCGAGAGCGACATCAACCCACCTCCTCACACCGAGAGACGACTCGTTCGCGTGCCCCGGACGATGCTGCGCCCAACGGTCAGCTGCGCAGGACGGTACGCATCCGGCGCAGATCGAGAATGCCAGGCGCGGCGACATCGGTGGACAACCTTGCCTGTTTCTCCCGCAAACTTGCGATGTCGATACGGCCCGCGGTGAAGCCGTGGGCTTCGAACCGGCGACCCCGACGCGACTCCGCCTCGACAGCGTTGACCGGGGGTACTTCGTAGGCCCGGCCGCCCGGATGCGAGACGTGGTAGGTGCATCCGCCCCGAGAGGTACCGGTGGCAAGGTCGACAAGTTCGAAGCGCAGCGGGGTGTCTACGGTGATGCTCGGATGAAGGGCGCTGGGCGGCTGCCAGGCCCGGTACCGGACCCCGCCCACCGCGACGTCAGGGGTGTCGGTGGCCAGCATCGGGATCGGATAGCCGTTGCAGGTGATCACGTGCCGCTGCCGGTCGGCGCCGATCGTACGGACCTGCAGACGTTCGACCGAGGAGTCGACGTAGCGGGCCGTTCCGGTGCCCGTCGACTCCTCGCCGAGGGTGTACCAGGGCTCGATCGCGCCGCGCAGCTCGATCTCGACCCGGTCGAACACGGCGGTGCCGATTCGGGGGAACCGGAACTCGGTGAACGGATCGAGCCAGCTGGTGTCGAAGCCGATACCGTGCGCCCGGAGGTCGGCCGCGACGTCGGCGATATCGTGAATGATGAAGTACGGCAACAGATATCGGCCATGCAGATTCATTCCGTGCCGGATCAGCGGGGCGCGAAGCGGATCGTCCCAGAATCTCGCGACCAGCGCACGCACCAGCAACGACTGCACCATCGCCATCTGGTAGTGCGGAGGCATCTCGAAACCGCGCAGTTCGAGCAGCCCCAGCCGGCCGCGGGCGCCGTCAGGGCTGTAGAGCTTGTCGATGCAGAATTCGGCGCGGTGGGTGTTGCCGGTGATGTCGGTGAGCAGGTGACGCAAGGCCCGGTCCGTGACCCACGGCGATGGATCCGGCGCCGCGGCGAGCCGGTCGATCTCGGCGAAGGCGATCTCCAACTCATCGAGCGCCTCGGCCCGCCCCTCGTCGACCCGCGGGGCCTGCGAGGTGGTGCCGACGAAGCGTCCGGCGAACAGGTAGGACAGCGATGGGTGCCGCTGCCAGTAGGTCAGCAGTGACACCAGCAGTTCAGGCCGGCGCAGCAGCGGCGAATCCGCCGGGGTCAGCCCCCCGAGGGTGATGTGGTTGCCGCCACCGGTGCCGCCGTGGGTGCCGTCGAGGTCGAACGATTCGGTCGACAGCCGGGCCAGACGGGCCTTCTCGTAGAGGGTGCGCAATTGTGCGCTCTGCTCGGCGAAGCTGGCTGACGGCGCCAGGTTCACCTCGATGACGCCCGGATCCGGCGTGATCGACGCAAACTCCAACCGGGGGTCCGGCGGCGGGCCGTAGCCCTCCACCACCACCGGGCAACCCACCGCCGAGGCCGCAGCCTCCAGCCGGCCGACCAGGTCGACGAAATGTTCCAGCGCTTCGGTCGGCGGCAGGAAAACGTAGAGAACCCCGTCGCGGACCTCGGCAACCAGGGCGGTGATCGGAGCGTTCGGGGCGTCGTCGACAACAGCCTCGTCGGGCTGGGTTTCGCTGGGCAACGAGCCACCGGCGGCCAGCGGATCGGCGTCGAAGCTGGGCCGGGGCGGATGCCAGCTGATCGAGTCCAGCGGCAGCCGCAGACCGGCCGGCGACTGCCCCTCCAGCAAGACGATCCGGCCCCGGCGCAGCCGCCAGTCGGCGCTGGCCCAGCCGGTGTCGTCATCGCGCCGGTGCAGTGGCAACACCCAGGCGGCCGCGGCGTCGGCGGTCTCCTCGAGCCGGGCCACCAGTGCTGCCCGACTCGCAGCGGTATCGGCCTGAAGGTCCTCGGACGGTTCCACGGCGGGGCCGGCCGGCTGACGCACCGACGCCAGCAGGCGGGCCAGCGGATCTTCGTAGGCCGGACGCACCTGGGTAGCGGGCAAGCCGAGGCCGGCCGCCAGTTCCGAGACCAGATGTTGCGCGGCATCGGGAGCCACCATCGCGGCTCCGCCGCTACGCAGGTCCGATGTCGCGGCTTCGCCGCTACGGAGGTCCGATGTCGCGGCTCCGCCGCTACGCAGGTCCGATGTCGCGGCTCCGCCGCTCCAGGGGTCGGCCAGCAGGGTCTCGTCGCGCCACAGCGGCTGCCCATCGCGACGCCAGTAGAGCCCAATCTGCCAGCGCGGCAATGGTTCTCCCGGATACCACTTACCTTGGCTGCGCTGCACCAGACCCTGCGGGGCCCACACCGACTTCAGCAAGCCGGCCAGCACCGAGGCCCGCTCCCGTTTGTGAGGCCCGTCGGCGGCTGTGTTCCACTCGGGATCGAGTTGGTTGTCGACCGAGACGAACGTGGGCTCCCCGCCCATGGTCAATCGGACGTCGGCGTCGGCGAGGCGGGCGTCGACCTGCTCCCCCAGAGCGGTAATCGTCTCCCACGCGGTCTCGGTGTAGGGCAGCGTGACGCGCGGGTCCTCGTGAATCCGGGTGACGGTGTTGGAGAAGTCGAAAGTCGTCTCGGTGACCCCGGTGGAGCCGGTGATGGGCGCCGCGGACGCCGGGTGCGGCGTCGCAGCCAGCGGGATGTGACCCTCCCCGGCGAACAGTCCCGACGTCGGGTCAAGGCCGATCCACCCAGCCCCGGGGATGTAGACCTCGGTCCAGGCGTGCAGGTCGGTGAAGTCGGCCGCGGGACCCGAGGGACCGTCGAGCGCCGGGACATCGGAGGTCAGCTGGACGAGGTAGCCCGAGACGAACCGGGCCGCCAGACCGAACTCGCGCAGGATCGAGACCAGCAGCCAGGCCGAGTCGCGGCAGGATCCGATGGCGGTGCGCAGGGTGTGGTCGGGGGTCTGCACGCCCGGTTCCATCCGGACGCTGTAGTTGACGTCCTGGTTGACGGCGCCGTTGAGTTCGACGAGGAAGTCGATGGTTCGCATCCCGGGCACCATCGGATGGCGACGAACCCAGTCCTGCACCAATTCGCCGCTCCCCGATCCCTTCTCGCCTTCGTCCACCGGCCGCAGGTAGGCCTCGAGGTCCTCCCGAAGGTCACTCGGGTACTCGAACGGGACGTGCTCGGCGAACTCCTCGATGAAGAAGTCGAACGGGTTGATCACCTTCATGTCGGCGATCAGGCCGACCGTGATGGTCAGCGATCGGGTGGGATTGGGAAAAACGAGGCGGGCGAGGAAGTTACCGAAGGCGTCCTGCTGCCAGTTGATGAAGTGATCAGCCGGTTCGACGTCGATTGAGTAGGCCTCGATCGCGGTCCGGGTGTGCGGGGCCGGCCGGAGCCTCACGACATGCGGATGCACTTCGACCAGTCGGTCGAAGGTGTACTTGGTCCGGTGTTCCAGCGCTACTTTGATTCCCACAGCACCTCATCCCATCACAAGACGGTGTCCCGGGCGCGGCGATCGATCCGGCCGTCCAGCGATCTGCCACCGTACTGGGCTTTTCCGGTGTCGGGCATAATGGCGTGGACCGCGGGCAGTCGCGGATCTTCTCTGTGCGCGTCTACCGCACCGACCTCAGGGAGTGAGCCAATGCCGTTCGGCCGACGGAGAGCCCGGTGGATCGCCGGCGTGTGCGTGGCGCTGACTGCGGTATCGGCACCGGTAGCCGGCTGCTCGAAGGACGGTTCAGACGCCAAGCAATCGGCACCGTCGCAGAGTTCGGAGAAGCCGAACACGCCGACCACCGGAACCAACGGACGCCCGCCGACGCTGAGCGACTACATCAAGCAGAACGGCATCACCGAAGCCCAGGTCAGGCCCGGCGATCGGGGCATCCCGGAGGTCACCCTGCCGATGCTGCCCGGCTGGAAAGACCTCGGCCGGGCCACACCGCCGTACGCCTACGCCGCCGTCATCGACGCGGACCCGGCGTTCAACGCCGACCCTCCGTCCGTCGTCGCCGTCATGTCCAAATTGACCGGCCCGGTTGATTCAGCCCAGATCCTCCTGCTGGCGCCCAACGAGGTCAAAAACCTGCCCGAGTTCAAGGGCGCCGATCCGCGTCCGAGCAAACTCGCCAATTTCGACGCCGCCCAGATCAGCGGCACGTACGTGCGTGACGGTAAGACCCGCCTGATCGCCCAGAAGACCGTGGTGATCCCGGCCGGGGACGCGTTGTTCGTGCTGCAACTCAACGCCGACGGACTCAAAGAGCAAGTCGGCGTGCTGATGCAGGCCACCGAGGCCATCGACCGACAGGCGACGATCAAGGCGCCGTAGTGACGCGCGGCCGATACCGGGCGCGACCGGCGGCGGATTTTGGGATGCTGGACGGATGCCAAGCCTTCCCCGCCGGATCGCCTCGGAACTGAACGCCAAGCTGCGCAGTCCTGAGACCGCCGCCCTTGTGGCCGGCGTCGAGAGCGGCCTCACCCAGCGCCGGCGCAAGCAGAAGATCGAATCCGGTGCTTTCCGCGGTCTGCACGTCGTGGTCTACCGCGGCTTCGTGGCCGGCGACGTCGCCAAGGTCCGGGTGCGCGTCATGGAGGCCCCCGAGCTGCCCGGTGACAGCCGCATCCCGTATTGGGAGGTCGCACAGGCCAACCTCCGCCGGCACGCCGCGCTGCGCATCGTCGGCGCGGAAGTCGAGTTGCGGATCGGTAAACATCGGGCGACGGAGGTAACCGACAGCCACGGATTCGCCAACTTCTCCCTGCCGGTTCCCAACCTGCGGGTCGGCTGGCATAACGCGGTCGCCGTGACGACGCCGATCGCGGAAGGCGAATCAGCTTCCGGTACCGGCCGAGTCGTCAAGCCGTCGCTCAAGGCTCCGTTTCTGGTGATCTCAGATATCGACGACACGATCCTGCTCACCGGACTCACCGAAGGT
Organism: uncultured Actinomycetes bacterium; assembly: GCA_903877095.1. Taxonomy (GTDB): domain Bacteria; phylum Actinomycetota; class Actinomycetes; order Mycobacteriales; family Mycobacteriaceae; genus Mycobacterium. The sequence continues at coordinate 11,991 of CAIRCP010000141.1, forward strand.
GTCGCCATGGTGGCTCGCACCGTCCTGCGCGAGGCCAGCCAGCGCGCCGCGATCCAGGGTATGGCTTCGTTCTACCGAGGCTTGGCGCGTGGCATCCCGAGTCGTACCGGGAAGCGCCATCCCGAGCCGACCTTCTTCTACGTGTCGACCGGCACTTGGTCGTTCTACCCGACGCTGCAGGAATTCATGCAGCTGCGTGGATTCCCGCAGGGCCCAATGTTTCTCACCGATTGGGGTCCCACCGAGCGTTATCTGCGACGCAGCGGCGCGGAGCATAAGCGCACCGCGATCCGTCGGCTGTTCCATGCCTATCCGGACATGGATTTCATCCTGGTGGGCGACAGCGGCCAGCGCGATGCGCTGACCTATGAGGAGATGGCCCGCGAATTCCCCGGTCGAGTCCGGCTGATCCTCATCCGCCAGGTCGGCTCCGATGACGACGAGCGCAACACGACCTTGCGCGCGCACGCGAGATCGCTACGCACAGAGGGCATTCCGCTTCATCTGGTGGCCGACGCGGCGCGGGCGGCGGAAATCGCGCACGAGGCGCAGCTGTGCGACGCCGAAACCCTGGTCGAAGTCCGCACCGAACCCGGCACGGGTTAACCCCGCCGGTTTACCAACGCCCGATCGCGGCGTTGATGCCGCACCGGAGGCAGACCCCGGCGGCGGGGACTATGCCTGGTCGGAGGGTCCGGAGTGGCCGCGGGTTTTTCCATGGATCCCGGCGGTCCCGGCCGGTGACCGGTCGGCACCGAAGGGCCCGCGATGACCGGTCGCACCGCCGTTCGTCATGCTCGGTGCCGGCCCGGTAACGTCGACTCGATCAACGGTGAGATCGACGGCCGGGGCGACGGCGACGACTGTGTCAACCGTGGCCGAGACGACCCTGTCGACCGTGGCCGAGACGACCGTGGCCGAATCGACCGTGGCCGCCGGCGCCGGCGTGGTGCGGGTCGCCGCCGGCTTGGGCGGATAGTTCTGATAGAGCCACGGATTGTCATACGGCTCGGGTCCGCAGGAAGGACACGTGATCGGTGCGAGCGCGCGGAACGCCCAGGAGAACGGGGTCTGGGGGTTGAACCACTCACTGTTCTGCACGAACGGGTAGTACGCGTTGAAAACCGAGGTCGCCAACTTGAGCGGCAGGGTGAAGTAATCGCCGATGGGCGCGGTCTGCACGCCCGTCGGCTCACTGGTGAGGTAGTTCCACAGCGAGGTGAAGGCGGCCCCCGGGTCCAGCTTGATGTACTGGCCCGACCATGACGTCTGCTGGAGGGTGAACGGGTTGGTCACTGTCGGGAACTGGTAGCCGTCAAACAGCTTCGAGGCGGCCACCTTCAGGTAGCCGCTCGCGGCCGCCCCGAAATCCGGGCAGGCGCCGGGCGTCGCCGCACAATCGGCGGTCATCGGGGCGTTGGCCTTGGCCCACCAGTTGATCTGATCGCCGAGTACCGACGAGAACGGCTGGACCGGCATCGTCATGTCGATCACGCCGGCCAGCTTCGGCGGATCCCATTCGTCGAAGCCGAAGACATTGCTCGGGCCCCACACCTGCCAACTGCCCGTCCCGATCATCGCGTCGGCCAGCCGATTCATGGCCTGCAATTCCCAGGCCGGCACGCTCAGTGCCATGTCGAACAGGTTCACCGGCACGTTCAGCAGCGCCGATGACGCCACCAACGTGTAGGTCTGCGTGGACACTCGATGGGTAGGCAGCGGCGCGGCGACCGGACCGGCCGATACGACGCAGACGCTCACCAGCGCGGCACCGGCCGCAATCACAGACCGAGCAGCACCAGCCCCCGCCACGTAACGACGAGCAATCGACATGACTCCCCCAAGTGTTGGTTGTGCTACGCCATTGCTGCTGGCGTCAACTAATGGCGTAATCGGTGAGCGGGTAGCGGTCCTGCTCCTTGACCGCACTGCGGATCGACGTCGGCCGGAACAGCGGCGCTTCACCGGAACCGTTGAACCAGTAGGAGTTCGAGGAGGCGCAGTTGCCGAGCATGAACACTGAATCGCCCAGCAATTCGGTCATGCGGTCCAGGAACCTGACGTTGGCCTCCTCGGTGACTTCGAAGGTGCTCGCGCCCCGGTGCTGCAACTCCCCGAACAGTCGCTTCATGTGCCGCATCTGGCATTCGACGGTGTCGAACCATGACATTCCGACCCAGGCATAGGGACTGGACAGCGACAGGAAGTTCGGGAACCCCGGCACTGTCAAACCCTCGTACGCCTGAAACTTGTTCTCCCGCCACCACTTTCCGAGATTCCGGCCGTCCCGGCCGAGCACCTCGAACGCCGGCAGGTTGGAATTCCAGACATCGAAACCGGTGGCGAAGACCAGGGTGTCGACGACCCGCTTGGTGCCGTCGCGCGACACCACACCGTCGGACTCGATCCGGTCGATGCCGGCGGTCTCCAGGTGGACGTTGGGTTTGTTGAAGGTCCGGTAATACGAGTTCGACAACGTGGGGCGTTTGCAGCCGTAGTCGTAGTGCGGGGTCAGTGCTTTGCGCAACTTCTTGTCCCGCAGCGACACGAACCGGTGCAGTCCGGCGACCACGCCGGCGAATTTGTTGATCGGCTTGAAGTAGCGGTACTTCCACATCGCGATCAGCACCAGCAGATCGGTGAAGTTGTCGGTGGTACGGCGGATGGCCTGCTGGGTGATCGGCCGGCGGGCGAACGTCCGCTGAACGGCCGGCGCGAAGCCGAAGTCCATCTTCGGCAGCACCCAGATCGGGGTCCGCTGGTAGACGGTGAGATCCGAAACCTGCTTGGCCAGTTCAGGAATCAGTTGTACCCCGGTCGAGCCGGTGCCGACCACGGCGGCGCGCCGGCCCTGCATGGAGTAGCTGTCGTCCCACTGCGCCGCGTGCATGACACGGCCGCTGAAGGATTCGATGCCGGGGATGTCGGGCATCCGCGGTTGGCACAGGTAACCCGTTGCCGCAATGAGGAAGTGGGCCTGCAGGATTTCGCCGCCGACCAGTGTGACAACCCAGCGCCGGGCGTCCTCGTCCCACCGGGCGCCGTCGACGGTGGTGTTGAGCCGTAGGTACCGCCGCAGGTTGTATTTGTCGGCGACGTGCTCGGCGTAGCGCTTCAACTCCACGCCCGGCGCGTAGAGGCGTGACCAGTACGGGTTGGGTTCGAACCAGTAGGAGTAGGTGGTCGACGGTACGTCGACGGTCAAGCCGGGGTAATGGTTGACGTGCCAGGTCCCGCCCAGGTCGTCTTCGCGGTCGATGATGGCGAGCTTGTCGTAGCCCATCCGGTTGAGCTGGATGGCCGCACCCATCCCGCCGAATCCGGCACCGACAATGATCGCGTCCAGCGACTCCGCGCTCACCCGGCGGCTGCCCCGACCTGGTCCCGCGTGGCGTTCCCGCCACCGTCGGCCTTCGCGTCGGACGGCGACGCGTGGGCCCGACCCCGGTGGGGCTTGCCGACCGACTGCCGCGGGGCTTGAGCCGTGTCGGATGGGGCCGTGACGTCGACCGGCTGCAGATCCAGGAATCCGGCCCGGGCGGCACTGGCGCGCGACGCCGGGGTGGAGGTGTCGACACTGCCCCTGACCGCGACATCGGCGGTGGCCTCTGCAGTGTCGGTCGCGGCCCCGGCCGTGTCGGTCGCAGCCCCGGTCTTGTCGGTCGTCGCCTCGGTCTTGTCGGTCGGCCCGTTATCGTGCGTGTCGGCCCCCGCCGACACCTCGACGGCCGGCGTACCGGCGCCGGTGACCGGCGCGGCGGGCTCTTCGTCCTTTGCGCTGACCAGTTCGGCCGGCGCCACCTCAGCCGCGGCACTCTGCGCCGGGGTGAGCGGCGGGCCACCCGGGTTGTCCGGGTTGCAGGTCTTGCAGAAAATCGGGACGAACGGCAGGAACAGCGGCGTGAGCGCGGTGTACGGCCAACCCTTGAGCAGGTAGCTGTTCGGGACGAACGGGTTGAACGCGATCACCATAGCCTTGACGAAGCGGTCCAGGGTCGCGCCGATCTCGGGCAGACTCAGCGGCCTCGGGGCGTTTGCCGCCGGGTCGGCCTGCAGGTAATTGGTCACCGAAGTGAGCCAGTCCGAGGTGTTGAGCTTGACGTACTCCCCCGACCACGGAGCCGGCAGGCCGGTCTCGCCGGGGATCTCCACGCCCGCGGCTCCCTCGGCATCGCTGACCGGGTTGTAGAGCTCGGGGAACTGGTAGCCGGAGGCGAGAGTCCAGATCGGGGCCTTGAACATCACATTGAAGATCGGTCCGATATCGGAGCAGGCCGGGCCGACGGTTCCGGTGCAACTCGCGTTCATCGGCAGGTTGGCCCGGGCCCACCACGCCAATTGTTCGCCAATGGCATGCGACAACGGCTTGAACGGGATCGCCTGGTCGACCATCGCGGTGATCTTAGGCGGGTCGGCGGGGTCGAAACCGAGCACATTGGTCGGGCTGTAGACCCACCAGTTGCCGGTGACCTCCAACGCGTAGGACAGCTCGTTGAGCCCGTCGACCCAGGCGCGGGGGATGCCGATGACGGCGTTGAGCAGGTTGGCCGGAATGTTCGCGGCCGAGCCGGACGGGTCGGCCGCCAGCGGCGTGTACGTCGGCCTGGCCCAGATGTCGCAGCCTTCGGTGTTGTACCCGGAGCAGGCCTGGCCGTTGCCCACTGCGGCCACCAGGCTGACGGCGGCCTGGACGATCCGGTCCTCGGTCTTTTGCAGGGGCGGCATGATCTGGGCCGCCGTCACCATGCCCGCACCCATCAGGGCAAGGCCGGTGGCGACGTAGGAACGGACGGCAACAGGCATGAGCTACCCTCTCAGGGTTTTATCAGTTACAGGCTGACCCGATAGTAATGAGCCGACTCGCTTACAGCAAACCAGCGACTCGCCCGGATCAGCGTTGAGACACTCACAATTCGCGGCTGAGAAGCCACTTCGCCAGACACTCGGCGACCGCCGCCCACCCGGGCTCCAGCATCATGTCGTGCCCCATCCCCTCGAAGAAGACCGGCTCAGTGCGGTAGGCGCGGGCGGTGGCGCGAATTTCGGCCGGTGTGACAGCCCCGTCCTGAGCGGCACCCATGACCAGGACCGGCGCTCTGACCCGTCCGGGCTGCGGCAGCTTCACCAGCCCGTCCAGCCCGGACCGGGCGCTCTCCTCCTGCAGCCGCGCTGCGTAACGCCGCACCAGATCCTCCGGGGTGCCGGGCGAGAAGAAGCGCTCCCTGGCCAGTTCCGGGGTGCTCACGTACGGCAGCGAGGCGCCGGTAGCGGTCAGCTTGGTGAAGTGCCACGGATGACGGCGCATCCAGCGCAGTCCGGAGCGCAGATAGCCCTGCGGCGGCATCGAGCACATCAGCGTCGCGGCGGGGGCGTCGTTCGCCGCCAGATACAGCTGGGCGATGACGCCGCCCATGGAATGGCCGATCACCACCGGCGGCACGGGCAGACTGCGCGCCACCGTGGTGACGTCCTCGACGTAGTCGGCGAAGGAAAGATCCCGGAGTTTCTTCGAGGTCGGACTATTCCCATGACCGCGGAAGCTCACCGCGACAGCGCGGTACCCGCGGTCGGCGAAGAAGTCGAGGAAATGCTCGTCCCAGCACCATGCGGCGTGCCAGGCACCGTGCACGAACAACAGCGGAACCGGGTGGGACGGCCCTGCTGCACCCTTATCAATGATCTCAAGCACTGTCGATGACCTCAAGCATCGCGCCCAGCGTAAGCGCCGGGCATAGGATCGGCCGCACTATGAGCCTTCCCGCACCCCACGCCGCCAGGACCGTAGTCATTACCGGCGCCTCGTCCGGGATCGGCGCCGAGATTGCCCGCGGCCTCAGCCGGCTGGGCTACCACCCGCTTCTGGTGGCCCGCCGGGCCGACCGGCTGCGCGACCTCGCCGAGGAGCTGGCCCGGGAGCACTCGGTGCAGGCCGAGGCACTGCCGCTCGACCTCGCCGACCCCGCGGCACGCGCCGAACTCGTCGAGCTCATCGCCGACCGGTCCCCAGCCGGGCTGGTCAACAGCGCCGGATTCGGCACCAACGGCCTGTTCCAGTCCCTACCGCCGGCGCGGGAGACCGAGCAGGTCACCCTCAACGCGCTGGCGCTGATGGAACTCACGCATGCGGCGCTGCCCGGGATGATCGCCCGGGGATCCGGCGCGGTGCTCAACGTCGGCTCGGTCGCCGGATTCCAGCCGCTGCCCGACGCCGCGGTCTATTCCGCCACCAAGGCGTTCGTCCAGACGTTCTCCGAGGCGGTGCACGAAGGGCTGCACGGGACCGGGGTGTCGTGCTCGGCGCTGTGCCCCGGGCCGGTGCCGACCGAATGGTGGGAGGTGGCCGGAGCGTCGGTCAACCCACAGACCGGCCTGGGGCCGGTGGCGATGTCGGCCCGCGACGTCGCGGACGCCGGGATCGCCGCGATGCTGGACGGCAAACGGCTCGTCGTGCCCGGCCTCGGTCCCAAGCTGATGGGTGTGGGCGGGAGGCTGGCCCCGCGGCGGGTGCTGCTGCCCATGCTCCGGCGGGCAGCCACGCGGGGCCGCTGACTCAGTCCAGCCAGGCCCGGTTTCCGTAGGTGTCCAGGTGGACCACCTCGCCCACCGGTCGCCGGGTCGTGGGCCCGTAGCGGCCGCGGGGCCAGCCCAGCGGGACAATGCAACACGGCGTCACCGATGTCGGCAGACCGAGGATCCGGCGGGCCGAGGCCAGACTCCACAGCGGCAGGGTGATCAGCGAGGCGCCCAGACCCATGCTGCGGGCGGCCAGCAGAAGGTTCTGGACGCTCGGGTAGATCGATCCGAAGAAACCCGAGACCGCGGCATGCGGCATCGGCAGGTAGGGCACCCGCCCCTCGCGGACGGTGAGCCGCAGGCAGGCCACCACCAGAACCGGGATTTCTTCGAAGTGGTCGACCTGCCACTGCACGGCCCGCGCCGTCTTGGCCATCGACTGGTCGGTCTCGGCGACTTTGCGAATCACGCTGCGGTAGTAGATGTTCCACATCTGGCGGTATCGCCGCGCGAGCCTGGCCTTGATCGCCGGGTCCTTGACGACGATGAACTGCCAGTTCTGGCCGTTGGCTCCGGTCGGCGCGCGCAGCGACAATTCGATGCAGCGCAGCACCAGGGCGTCGTCGACCGGATCGGGCCGGACCCGCCGGATCGCCCGCTGCGTCATCATGGCCTCGACCATGGTCTCGTCGAGCCGGGCGAGGGACTCGGCGGTGGTGGGCACCGGCCCTGAACCGTCGGCCAGGGTGCCGGGGTTCAAATTCGGCTCTTCGCTTCGCTCATCCCCGGGGTCAGGCATTCCCGGAGATCCACCTGGTCGTGAAGCGCTGCACTCCGGGAATCTCCTCGGTGATCTGGGAACTGATGTACTTCTCGATCTGGCCGCCGAGCAGCGGAACCTTCACCTGAACCGACCCGCGGAACCGCAGCGTCGAGCCCTCCGCCGTCGGCGCCACGAGGGCAGCGGCGCTCCCCGAGATCGGGGCGCCCTGGGTGGTGATGACGACGTCGCCGTGCAGTTCGTCGCCGTCGACCCGCCACGTCTCCTTCCGGATCACCAGCAGGTCGCCCGGCACCACTTTGGCGATCAGCACCGGCAGCGTGTTGTTGCGCAGATCCTGGGTGGTCGCCACGGTTATCGATCCGCCGTCGATGTCGAGGGCATCCAGCCGGATGCTGTCGCCGCCGAATTCGGTGAGCCGGTCACGCCAGTAATCCCGATCAGCGAACGCGGCGTGGACCTGATCGACCGTGGCCGGCGACGGGGTGGAGATGTCGAACGCCCGGGGCATGAGCTACTCCGCCGCTCGGGGCCGTGCTGCCGGTCGGGCGACGAGCACCCGGTCGGCGAGGTCGGCCGCGAAGCGCCGGCTCTCATCGAGTTGAGCCTCGCTGATGTTGGTGGCTGGGATGCTCAGGCCCAGATAGCGCTCGCGGTACTCCCCCGACCCCAGATAGCTCGTCAGGGACAGCATCGACCGCACCTGGTCGCCGGGATAGCCGAAGTGCACAGCGCCCTCGTAGCGGCCGCCGGCCTTCTCGGCCAGTTTGCGCACGGCCTTGAGGTTCTCCCGCCAGTAGCGCCGGCACACCACGAACACGGCGAAGGGCTTGCCAACGAGCAGCGGACGCGCTTCGGAGGACTTCAGGAACGACCGCAACGGCATGCTGACATCACGCCACCAGGTGGGCGACCCGATGCAGATCAGGTCGTAGTCGGTGCGGCGGACCTCGTCAGGGGTGCGTATCTCGCCGGTGGCCTTGCGCGTCTGGGCGGGCAGCATGCCGATGAAGTCGCGCCATACGTGGGTCATCGGGAACCGCGAAAACCGCTCGGCGTAGCGCGGATCGGTGAACTCGATCGGCGCCGTGGCCACCTCGAATCCGCGTTCTACGAAGACCTCGCCCGCGGCGTCGAGAACTTTGCGGGCCTGGCCGGTATAGCTGTAGTAGAGCAGCAGAACCCGGGGCTTCCGTTCCGGCTTGTCGCCACCGTCAACCACGAGCGGCACCTCCCAACACAGACGATTTCGCGCACTCCAGCGACTACGAATACTCTCACACGGGTGAGCGACAGAGTTGCCGTGAACCTCACCGGCCCGGCCCAGACGATGCTGTCGACGTTGTATCTCAAGGCCCTCGACGCCGACTTCAAGCGCCCGGTTCTCGCGGATCGCTTTGCAAAAGAAGCGATCTCGCGTATCGACTACGACTGGGACTCGCTGGAGATGAGCGCCGCATGGGCGCCGCTGTGCACGGTCCGCACGGCGCAGTACGACATCTGGGCACGCCGCTTCATCGCCCGCCACCCACACTGCACCGTGGTACACCTCGGCTGCGGTCTGGACGCCCGGGTGTTCCGCTTGGACCCGGGTCCGGATGTCGAGTGGTACGACGTCGACTTCCCGGACGTGATCGCGTTGCGGGAGAAGGTGTATCCGGCGCGGCCGCACTACCACCTGACCCCCACCGCGGCGACCGACCCCTCCTGGCTCGATCTGATCCCCGCCGACCGGCCGGTGCTGTTCCTGGCCGAAGGCATCAGCATGTATCTCACGGAGGACGAGGGCATCGCCCTGCTGCGCCGGGTGATCGACCGATTCCCGTCCGGGGAGATCCAGATCGACTTCTTCAACTGGCTGGCGATCAAGTCGCAGAAAACCCAGGCCCTGGTCCGCAATTCGGGTTCCACCCTGTTCTGGGCCGTCAACTCCCCGCAGGATGTGGTGCGCCGCCTGCCCGGTCTGCGTCTACGGGAGTCGGCCACATTCTTCGACGCCAGCACGTTCAGCAAGGTGCCGGCCCGCTACCGAGCGGTGAAGCGGGCGGCCAAGCTGGCGCCGGCCTTCCGCAAGTCGGCGCAGTACCACGTCTACGAATTCGGGCCCAAGTAGGCCGGGGGCAGCCGCCTCAAGCCGAGCGTGCGGCGACCTCGCGCAGCAGGGATTCGATTGCCGCGACTCGCGTTTCGGGCTCAGGGCCGTGCGAGTGGTATTCGATCATCAGCCGTTCGGCGAAGATCTTGCTGGTGTAGATCTCGATACCGGCGCCGACGGCGAAGTACAGCTCGCCGTGGCTGCCGGTGAAGCTCACCCCGGGCGGTGTCGGCATCGGCGGAACGATCCCGTTGTCGGTGAACATCACCACGTCGGGCAGGCCCGGCGGGTTGCCGACGTACTGCGGGCTGAAGTGCAGGAAGGACTGCTGGATCACGCCTTCGGCGATGTCCTTCTTGAACGTGTCGTTGATGTCGCGGGCCAGGTCGACGATGTCGGTGTCGCTCTGGATCTCCGCCAGGTAGGTGGCGATCCCCACCGGGTTGGTGCACCCGGTCGCCGACACCGGCGGTGAGAGCAGGTAGCGCAGATCCACCGGGTAGACGTAGGGCACCGGGATGTTGGGGGTGCCGCGGACCTTCCACTCAGCCATCAGGACCACCGCCGACAGCAGGCTGTTCAGTCCCAGTTTGTTCGCCCGGCAGAAGGCGATGATCCGCTCGGTCTCCTTGGCGCTGAGCGTGCAGGACACCATCGGGACTCGTTGGGGAAGAGCAGGATTCGACTCCGAAGCGGCTCGGCGCGACGGCGGCAGTTCGTAGGCGAACATGGCGCCCAGCATCCGCTCCAGCCCGGATCGGCCCTTCTTCTCCACGCCACGGTCGGCGAGCACCTTCTCCATCGGGTCCGGCGCCGGATGCACGATGACCTGTTTGGGGGTTCCTCCCGTCACCAGGTCGGTGTAGGTGGAGAACAGTTCCTCGACCAGGCTGAACTGGTGATGGCCGTCGGCGAGGCTGTGGTGGATGTAGAGGGTCGGCTGGGCCTGACCGTCGCGGACGATCACTCGCAGCGCAACCAGCAGTTCGCTCTGGTCGAAGAACGGTTCGGGGGCCGCGGCGTCTCCGTCGAGTTCGATCACCTCGATACCGGGATGCAACAGGTCGTCCAGGACGATCTCGTACCGCCCGTCCGGCCCCTTCTCCAAGTGGCCGCCGAGCACCGGGTGGGCTTGCAGCAACAGATCGAACGCCTCCGACAGCGCGTCGATGTCGATGGGCCCGTCGAGATGGGCGCCCAGGCCGACGAAGTTCTGGGTCTCGGCGAACATCTCCTCGCTGCGCGCGAGTTTCCGGATTGCCGATGAAGGAAACACTGCCCGCTACCTCCCCCGCCGATCAGTCACGTCTGCTGGCCCGTCGGTACCCGAGCGCCAGGGGCACGGCGATCACGGCGGCTATTCCTGCGGACCATAGCAGTGTTCCGATCACCGGCTTGAGCACGGGTCCGCCCATGGACAGGCCGCGCATCGCCTCGACGACGTAGCTGCACGGCTGGTGTTCGACGAAGGGCTGCAACCACTTCGGGAACTGATCACGCGGGACGAATCCGCTGCTGAAGAAGAACATCACCGCGGCGATGACCTCGGTCGCCTGCGGTACCAGGGTGCTCTGCGCGTACAGCCCGATGGTCATGACCACCGACGAGAACGCCACGCCGAACACCGCCGGCATGAACAACCAGGCCACCGCCTGCGGAAGTCCCTGGGTGAAGCGGAATCCCAGCACCAGCCCGACGCACATGACGAAGGCGGTGATGAAAGTGATCCGGACGAACTCGGCGGCCAGCCGGGACAGCAGGCCGGAGGCCCGGTGCGACGGAACCACCCAGAACCGCGACAGCAGGCCCTCGTCGCGTTCGCGCATGATTCCGACCGTGACGATGATGGCACCGGAGGTGGCGCCGATCAGCGACACCAGCGGAACGCTGCCGTAGAGCGCGCTGTGCCCGGTGGCCCGTTTCACACCGTCTCCGAGGAGGACGTTGAGGGCCACCAGGAAGCCGGCCGGGAACAGCAGCGACTGGGCCACCGTGGCGGTGTCGTTGCTCCAGCGGCGCAGGATCCGGCCGGTGAGCAGGGTGGTCTCGCTCAGCAGACTCATGAGCGCCTCGCCGCGACTCGCAGATGCAGCCAGATGGAGATGAGAATAAAGCCGGCCAGCGAGGCCAGGGCAGGTCCGATCACCGACCAGGACACCGGCGGGGCCGCCGTTGTGGAGTCGCCGGCGAAGGCACGCAGCGAATTGAGCCACTGGGACAGCGGCTGGTCGCGGACGAACGGCTGGATCCAGCCTGGGAACCGCTCCACCGGCTGCAGGCCCACCGAGGCGAGCCCGAGGGTGACCTGCGGGACCAGCAGCAGCGGTGCGGTGGCCTCCGGGTTGCGGGTCGCTGCGCCGATCAGGTCACCGATCAGCGCCAGCGCGGCGCCGATCAGCAGGCTCAGACCAATGAATCCCGCTGTGTGCCAATAACTTCCGTAAAACCGGAAGCCGATGATGTGGCCGCACACCAGCGAGACGACCAGTGCGATGACGACGCGGTACATACTGGCCGTCATGCGGGCGGTCAGCGGCGTCAGCGCGGCCATCGGCATGGCCCGGAAGCGGCGGTTGATCCCGGCCAGCGCGTCGAGCGCCGCACGGAAGGCCGCCGACACCGCGGCGAAGAAGATCGCCTGGACCACGATCAGCGGGGTGAGGTACTGCGCATAGCTGCTCATCGGCTGCAGGGCGCCGAGAATGTTCTTCAGCGGCAGGTAGAACCCCACGGTGAAGACGATCGAACTGATGACCTGGGTGGCCAGTTCCCCGTTGGTGAAGGTGGGCAGGATCGCCCGGGTGGTCAGCGTCCACCACTGCTGCACGGTGGACGGCATCGGCCGCGTCGTCACCGGGATGGCCCCGGTGGTCATCCCGACCGTCATGCCAGCACTTCCGCGTCCGCCGCGACATCGTTGTCCTGGCCGGTGAGCCGCAGGAACACCTCGTCCAGCGAAGGCCGGCGCAGCGCGATGTCCTGCAACTCGATGTTGGCGGCGGTGATCAGGTTCAGCGCCGAGATCAGGGTGTTGGCGCCGTCGGGCGCCGGCATCGAGACCCGGTCCGAGACATCGGTCAGGGCGGCGCGGTTCTCGTCGGGCAGCAGCGACCCGAGCGCGGCGGCTACGGCGGGAACGTCGTTGATGTCGCGCGGCACGATCTCGCAGTAGGTGCCGCCGGTGCGCTCCTTGAGTGAGTCGGCGGTGCCCTCGGCGATGATCGTTCCCTTGTCGATGACGATGATGCGGTCGGACAGCGAGTCCGCCTCCTCCAGGTACTGGGTGGTCAGCAGGGTGGCGATGCCATCGGCCTTGAAGTCCGACACCAGTTCCCAGATCGCCAGGCGGCTGCGCGGATCCAGTCCGGTGGTGGGTTCGTCGAGGAACACCACCTCGGGGCGGACCACCAGCCCGCAGGCGATGTCGATGCGCCGACGCATACCGCCGGAGTAGTGTTTGACGCTGCGGTCGCCGGCCCCGACGAGATCGAATCGTTCCAGCAATTCGGTTGCGCGGGAGCGGGCTTCGGCCTTCTTCAGGCCCTGCAGCCGCCCGAACATCACCAGGTTCTGCCGGCCGGTGAGCATGTCGTCGAGCGCCACGTGCTGTCCGGTGAGCATGATCGATCGCCGCACGCCGGCGGCGTCGGTGCGCACGTCGTGGCCGGCCACGATCGCCGTCCCCGAGGTCTGGGTCGCCAGGGTGGAGAGGATGTCGACGGTGGTGGTCTTGCCCGCCCCGTTGGGGCCGAGCAGGCCGAGGACCTCGCCGCGGCCCACCTCGAAGCTGATCCCCCGCAGGGCGATCACCGACCCGAAGCTCTTCCTCAGGTCGTCGACGACCACCGCTTTATCAGTGCTGGACATGTGAGTCCCTTCGTGTCACGACAAATCCACCAGTGCCAGTTCGCCTTCACCGGAATCGATGTCGGTCTCGGTCAGCGTTTCGCGCGTCAATTCCAGCAGCGCCGTGCGGAACTGCCGGGACAGCGATTCGACGTCGGTGCGGCCCAGCCGGCGGGTGTCGTACCACCAGTCGACGTGCAACTCCCCCGCCGCCCGGTAGACCCTCAGTTCGATGGCATGACCCAGACCGGGCACCGCCTCCCGAGCCGGCAGCGCGGTGTCGGAGTCGAACCGCACCGGCGCATCGTCGGACTGCCCGGGCGGAACGTCGGGGATGGTCCCGAGGTGGGAGACGAAGATGTCGGCGGGCCGGATGGCGCCGAGCAGCCGGGCGGTCGGCGCGTAGAGATAGCGCAGCAGCCCGTAGCCGATGCCGTAGTGCGGCACCGTCTTCAGGGTGGCGGCGATGTCATCGAGCAACTCACCCGCACTGGTCTGCCGGGCCGTCGCGCACGGGATCACCACCGGGTAGATGGTGGTGAACCAGCCGACCGTGCGGCGCACGTCGACATCGGGCCGCAGCACCGAGCGGCCCTGGCCGCCGAGCTCGACGGCCAGCGCACCCTCGCCGACCGTCGCCGCGACCGCGCGCCCGAGCGCGGCCAGCAGGATGTCGTCGAGCGGCACCTGCAGCCGGCGCCGGATGTCGTCGACCTCGCCGGTCTCCCCGGCGGTGAGCACCGACGGGAGCCGGGCCAGGTCGTGAGCGTCGGGGGGTTCCGGCGCCGGAGCGGCCACGCTCAGGGTGGCCTTGCGCGCCACACCGAGCCAGTAGTCCCGGGTGTCCAGCACGGCCGGGTGCATCGCCAGCCCGGCGGCTCGATGCAACCAGTCCCGCCACGAGGTGGCGACCGGCTCCAGCATGATCGGGTCGCCGGCCAGCCGCTGGGCGAAGGCGGTGAACACGTCGGTGAGCAGGATGTCGCGCGAGGCGTTGTCCCCGGCGATGCCGTGCAGGCTGAGCACCAGGTAGGCGCGATCCCCCGCGCTGACGTAGGTCGCGTTCATCGGGGCACCGAGCAGGTGGTGCTCGCGCATCTGCTCGGCCAGCACCGCCGTCACCGCCTCCCGCTCGGCGCCGCTGCCCGGCTCGATCCCGTCCGGCAACGTGCGGGTGGCCAGCGCGGTGAACTCCTCGGGCTCACCGAGCCGCTGATCCCAGGTACCGGCGTGGTCCACCAGCCGAAGCCGAAGGGCGTCATGGTGATTCGCGACCGCGGTCAGCACGGCGCGGATGTCGTCGAGGCTGACGTCGGGGCGCAGGTGCAGCACCAGCGGCACCCGCCAACTGCCGACGTCGCGCAGGCCGTGCTCCAGGAAGTACGAGACGTTGGGCGGCACCGGCGGATGATCGGCCTCGGTCGGGGTGTGGCGGGCCAGGCTCCCCTCGGCGTAGCGCGCGTTGATGGCCCGCGCCAGCGCGGCTGGCGTCTGGTTCTCGTAGAGGTCCTGCGGAGTGAGATCCACCCCCTCCTTGCTGGCCGTCATCGCGACACTGATGGCGATCAGCGAGTCGCCGCCCACCTCGAAGAAGTTGGTGTTGCGGTCGATCTCGGCGATGCCGAGGCATTGTGCCCAGATCCGCTGCAGAGTGGCTTCCATCGAGGAGGTGCCGGTAACGGCGGGAGCCGCCGCGCCGTCCTGCGACGGCGGCCCGGAGGCGTCGCCGGAGCCGCCGGCCAGCCGGTTGGCGGGGTTGTACTCGACCCACTGTCGTTTGCGCTCAAAGGGATATCCCGGGACCGACACCAAGGTACGGCGGCCGCCGAAGCGCGGCGTCCAGTCCACCTCGACCCCGGCTGCCCACAGCTGGCCCATGGCG
Source organism: uncultured Actinomycetes bacterium (assembly GCA_903877095.1). Taxonomy (GTDB): domain Bacteria; phylum Actinomycetota; class Actinomycetes; order Mycobacteriales; family Mycobacteriaceae; genus Mycobacterium. The sequence goes on from CAIRCP010000141.1 coordinate 27,108, forward strand.
AGCAGGAACGTGTCGTGGTCGCTGCGGTTCTGGGCCTGATGGCGCATCAATCGCACGGCACGGTGACCGTTGCCCCAGTTCGGGTGGCGCATCGCCGACGCGGTCAGGGCGCCGCCGGGGCCGGCCTCGACGACGATCCGGCCCGGCTCGGCCAGCAGGACGTCGAGTTCGTCGGAGAACCGCACGGTCTCGCGGATCTGGCGGGCCCACAGCGACGGGTCGGTCGCCTCGGCAGCCGTCATCTGCCGTCCGGTGACGTTGGAGAGCATCGGGATCGTCGGTTCGCGCAGATCCAGCCGGGACAGGAACGCCGTGAACTCCGGGATGACCGGGTTCATCAGCCGGGAGTGGAAGGCGTGCGCGGTGCGGACCCGCCGGGCGGTGATGCCCTTCTCGGCGAGCCTGGCCTGGAAGGCGCGAATGGCATCTTCGGAGCCGGCCACCACGCACGAGCCGGGATCGTTGATCGCCGCCAGATCGACAGCCGCGGCGGAGCCGCCGTCGACCTGAGCCGTGAGGTGTTCGGCGATGGCCTCGGGGCCGAGTGCCACCGCCACCATGACGCCGCGCGCCGAGGCGTGCATCAACCGCGCCCGCATGGCGACCGCCTTGACCGCGGTGGACAGGTCGAAGACTCCGGCCAGCGTTCCGGCCACCCATTCGCCGATGCTGTGCCCGGCCACGGCCGACGGGCGCACGCCGTAGGACTCGGCCAGCTTGGCCAGCGCGTACTCGACGGTGAACAGGGCCGGCTGGGCGCGGTCGGTGCGCTCCAGGTTGCGGCCTGCTCCGTCGAACACCTCGGCGCGCAGGTCGAAGCCCATTTCGGCGCCGAACGCCGCGGCGCAGGCGTCGAAGTGCTTGCGGAACACCTCTTCGCAGTCATGCAGCCCGCGGGCCATGCCGATGTGCTGGGCGCCCTGGCCGGGGAAGACGAAAACGATTCTGTCGCTGCTGGATTCGGCACCGGGCGGCAGCTCGGGGGCGGACCCGACGAAGACGTTGTCGTTCTCGGTGTCACCGAGGACCGAAGCGGCCTCGTCCTGGTCGTTGACCACGGCGGCCAGCCGGATCGGCTCGCGGCGCCGCCGGGTCAGGGTGTAGGCCGCGTCGGGCAGGTTCAACTCCTCGGCGTCGGACAGTTCGGCGCCCAGCGCAGTGCGGGCATTGCTCAGCGCCGCCTCGGTCCGCGCCGACAGCAGCAGCACCTGAGGTCCCGGTGCCGCCTCGGGCTCGTCGACGACGGGCGCCTCTTCCAGCACGATGTGCGCGTTGGTGCCGCCGACCCCGAAGGAACTGACGCCGGCCCGCAGCGGGCCGTCCCACTCCCACGGGCCGTCCTCGCCGCGGATGACGAACGGGCTGCGGTCGAGATGCAGTTCCGGGTTGGGGCTGGTGAAGTGCAGTGTCGCCGGCAGCGCCCGGTGTTTGAGGCACAGGATCGTCTTGATCAGCCCGGCGATGCCGGCGGCGGTCTCGAGGTGGCCGATGTTGGACTTGACCGACCCGATGTAGCACGGGCCGGGCCGCTCCTGCTCGGAGATGGAGAACGCCTGGCGCAACCCCTCGATCTCGATCGGATCGCCCAGCGGGGTCGCGGTGCCGTGCGACTCGATGTAGCTGATGGTCGACGCGTCGACCTCGGCCACCGCGTGCGCCTCGGCGATCACCTCGGCCTGGCCGGAAACGGTGGGCGCGGCGTAGTTCATCTTGGTCGAGCCGTCGTTGTTGAGCGCCGAGCCGCGGATCACGGCGTGGATCCGGTCACCGTCGTCGAGGGCGTCCTGCAGCGGCTTGAGTACGACGGCACCGACACCGCTGCCGAAAATCGTTCCGTCCGAACGGATGTCGAACGGACGGCAGTGGCCGGTCGGCGAGACCATGGTGCCCGGCTCGTACCAGTAGCCGACGTGGTGCGGGATGCGGATGGAGGAGCCGCCGGCCAGGGCCACCTCGCATTCACCGTTGAGGATGCTCTGGCACGCCAAATGGACGGCGACCAGCGACGACGAACACGCCGTCTGCACCGACATCGCCGGGCCGCGCAGATTGAGCTGGTAGGCGACCCGGGTGGCCAGGTGGTCCTTGTCGTTGCTCAGCGACAGGTTGACCATGTCGAAGCTGGCGCCCTGGCCGATCACCATCGCCGGGTCGTAGTGCGACATCAGGTTGTGCAACAGGTAGCCGCTGGTCGACGAGGTGGCGAACACCCCGATCGTGGCGTCACTGCCGGCCGGGTCGTAGCCGGCATCCTCCAGCGCATGCCAGGCGGTCTGCAGGAAAAGCCGGTGCTGCGGATCGAGCATCCGGGCGGCCTGCGGGGTGATTCCGAAGAAGCCGGCGTCGAACTCCTCGATGCCCGGCATCACCGCAGCCCGCCGGATGTAGGAGCGGTTGTTCAGGGCCTTCTCCCCCACCCCGGCGGCGATCAGGTCGTCGTGGGTGAGGTCGACGATGGATTCCACGCCGCTGCGCAGGTTGCGCCAGTACTCGGACACCGATGCCGCGCCGGGGAACCGGCCGGCCATGCCGACGATGGCAATCGCGTTGGGATTATGGCTGTTCACGGACCCACTCACGGTCTCTGTCTCACCTTTCGCCGTGCCGCGGCCTGTTGGCGGGCAGCGGCACGTTGTTGTACGCGATCACGAACTGCGTTGGGGCGCTCGGCGGTGGTCTCGGCCAGCCCGAGCTGACGGATCAGGTCGACGGCGAGGTCGGCCAGGGTTGCGCCCTGCAGGATAAGCGCCACCGGCGGTTCGACGCCGAAGTCGGCACGCACGGTGTTGCGCATCCGCACCGCCATCAGCGAGTCCATCCCCATACCGGTGAGCGGCTGGTCGGTCTCGATCGCACCCTCTCCCGAGAATCCCATCACCGCCGAGATCCGCCGGCGTAGCCGCGCGGTGACGATCCGGTCGATCTCGTCGGCGTCGAGGTCGCGCAGCGCCTCGGGGCCAGACCAGTCGTCGTCGGCGTCGGTGACGTCCAGTTCCCCGGCCAGGTTGGCGAAGTAGCCGAGCTGACCGATCTCCGGGAAGGCTTCGGCGGCCCGGTCCAGGCGCAGCCGCGCCACACCGAGCGTTGTGACGTCACCGCCCAATATGGACTCCATGGCCTCAATGCCTTCGGCGGGCGACATCGGGTCCAGCACACTGAACGTGATCGACCGGGCCAGGCCCACGTCGGCCCACTGACCCCAGTTGATGGCGGTGGCCGGCACGCCGGCGGCGCGGCGCCACTGGGCCAGGGCGTCGACCCACGCGTTGGCGCAGGCGTAGGACAGCTGCCCCGGCGAGCCCAGCAGCGACGCCATCGACGAGAAGCCGGCCCACCAGTCCAGGTCGCGGCCCGTGGCGGCTTGATGCAACCGGAGCGCGCCAGCGGCCTTGGGTGCCCAGATCGCCTCCAGGGACTCCCGGGTCAGCCCGGACACCAGTTGGTCGTCGAGGACGGCTGCCGAGTGGATGACACCACGCAACGGGCGGCCGGTCTGCTCGGCGGCGCCGACCAGTCGCTGCGCCACCCCGTCCTCGGCGATGTCGCCGAGTTCGACGACGACCTCGGCGCGGGCACCGAGTTCCGTCAGCGCCGCTTGGGTCTCCGGGGACGGGGCGCTGCGGCCGTTGAGCACCACCCGCCCGGCGCCGCGGTCGACCAGCCATGCCGCGACCTTGAGGCCGATGCCGCCCAGGCCGCCGGTGACGATGTAGGAGCCGTCGGTGCGGACCACGCGGTCGGTGACCTGCTGCGGCACCTCGGCGCGGCGGAGACGTTCAGCGAACCGGCGGCCCCCGCGCCAGGCCACCACATCGTCGGTGCCTGCCGTCGCCAATTCGGTCGCCAGCGCCTCGGCGATAGCCGATGCCGCGGCCACGTCGGTGTCCGCGGGATCGAGGTCGACCAGCGTGGTGCGCAGGCCCGGGTGCTCGTAGGCGAGCACCCGCACGACGCCCCGCAGGGCGCCCGCCGCCGGGTCGCCGCTTTCGGTGGCCTCGACCGCCAGGCCGCCGCGGGTCACCAGCCACAGTCGCGGCGACTTCCCGTGCCAGCCTCCGGTGACCGCCCGCACCGCCGCGGTCACCGACCAGATCAGGTCGCGGGCCCGGGCCAGCGAAGCTTCGGGGTCGGCTGCCGGGCTTGCGGCCAGCACGACCACACCCACCGGCGGCCGGGCCGGGTCGGCGGCAGCGTCGGCGAAGGCGGCCTGCACAGCGGATTCGTCGTCGAGCGGGGCGATGATCACCCGTTGCTCAGCTGAACCGAAGGAAGCGGCGAATTCCACTGCTGCCGAATGGCTTTCACCGTCGGCCAGGACCAGCCAGCTGCCGACGGCGGCGGTGCCGCCCGATGCTGACGCGGCGGTGCCGCCCGATGCTGACGCGGCGGTGCCGCCCGATGCTGACGCGGCGGTGCCGCCCGATGCTGACGCGGCGGTGCCGCCCGATCCGGGCTGCTCCTCCCACGACGCCTCGAACAGCTTCTGTGACAACGGCAGCGCCACCGTCCGGCGCTGCACGCGGCGCAGGTACACACCGGTGACGGCAGCGATCGGATTACCGGCGTCGTCCATCAGGGTGATCTGTCCGACCGCGTCGCCGCCGCCGTCGCCGTCGCCGTCGGCGATGCTGACGAGTTCGGCGCGGCACCGGGCGCGCCGGCCAACGTCGGCGAAGACCCGGATGGACTCCATGGCCACCGGCAGATAAGTGACTTCGCTCGACTCCGAGAGCAATTCAGCAGGCATCGCGGCAGCCAGGCTCTGCAGCGCCGCGTCGAGCATCACCGGGTGCAGGACCGCGCCCTGGTATGGCGTCGCCTCGTCGGGCAGCACGATCTCGGTCTCGGTCCAGCCTCCGGAACCCATCCCCGAGTCGCTCCGCTCCCGCCCGCCGGAACCCATCCCCGAGTCGCTCCGCTCCCGCCCTCCGGTGCCGCGCTCGATCCTGGTCAGTGCGGCGAACGCCTGACCATGGTGCGCGCCGGTCCGGCGCAACGCGGTGTAGAAGTCCTTGGGCGACAGGCTCGTTGCGCCGGTGCCCCGCGCGACGACCGGCGGGGCAACTCCTTCGGCGCCGGCGGCGCGAACCCGGGCCACGGCGTGCCGCGTCCAGTGACCGGCCGCCGAGCGGGAGTGCACCTCGACGCGTGCGGTGCCGTCGCCCTCCGGGGTCAGCTGGGTGGTCAGCCGGGTCTGGGCGTCCAGCGGCAGCATCTGCTCGACTTCGAGCCGGGCCACCTCCAGGTCGCGGGCCGGCACCCCGAAAGCCTCGGATCCGGCGCACAGGACGATCTCGGCAAAACCTGCACCGGGCATGACCGGCTGACCGTGCACCTTGTGGTCGGCCAGCCAGGGGTTGGCGTCGGTCCCGGCGTCGGACTGCCAGGCATGCCCGGTGCCCCCGGGCAATTCGACGTGCAGTCCCAGCAGCGGGTGCGCCCCGGCGAACGCCTGCCCGGCGGCCGGTGCCTGCATCCAGTAGCGGGTGTGCATCCACGGTGTCGACGGAAGGTCGACGAGCAGATCCCGGCGGTCGGCCGGGGCGGTGTCGACCGGCGGCCGCACCAACGCGAGCTGGGTGTGGAAGGTCAGCGTTTCGGGCTGGTCCCGGTACACCGTTCCGGACACCCGCGCGTTGCGCTGGCCCAGCGACTCGTTGATCGCGTGGGTCAGCAGCGGGTGCGGGCTGATCTCGATGAAGGTGCTGTGATCGGCGGCCGCCGCCTGCACGGCCCGACTGAACCGGACCGGGTTGCGCAGGTTCGCCACCCAGTATTCGGCGCCGAATATCGTTGCGTTGCTGGGATATTCGGCGGTGTTGATGACCGGGATGGTGGGGCCGACCGGATCCAGATACGCCAGCGCGGTGCGCAATTCCGGGAGGATCGGATCGATGGTGGCGTGATGGGAGGCCACGTCGACCTCGACGCGGCGGGCCAGCAGGCCCTTGGCATCCACCTTGGCGATCAGTTCGTCGACCAGATCAGGGGGCCCGGCAATCACCGACTGGTGCGGCGACGCGTACACCGCGACGGAGACGTCGGGGTAGTCGGCGATCAGCCGTTCGGCCGCGCCGGCGTCCAGTTCCACCAGGGCCATCGCGCCCTGCCCGGACAACCGAGACATCAGCCGGGAGCGGGTGGCGATCACGTCCAGGCCTTCGGCGGGCGTCAGCGCGCCGGCGACCACGGCCGCGGTCACCTCGCCCATCGAGTGGCCGATGACCGCGTCGGGGTGCACGCCGTAGGAGCGCCACAGCTCGGTCAGCGCCAACTGGATGCCCACCAGCACCGGCTGGATCCGGGCGATCCCGGTGAGCGGTTCGCCCACCTCCAGGACGTGGCGCAGGGAAAAGCCCACCTTGTCGATGAAAACCGGCTCGAGGGCGTCGATCGCCGCGGCGAACGCCGGCTCGTCGGCCAGTAGTTGGCGGCCCATTCCCGCCCACTGCGCGCCCTGGCCGGAGTAGACGAACACGGTTCCCGGTCCCGGCGACGCCTCATGGGAGGCAACGACTCCCGGGCCCGGCTGCCCGGCAGCCAGTGCACGAAGACCCGTGACGGCTTCGCCCGAATCGCGCGCCGAGACGGTGGCCACGATTCCGTACCGGCTGCGGTGGTTGAGCGTTGCGGCGACGTCGGTGATCGGCACCTTGGCGCCGGAGCCATCCATCCAGTCCGCCAGCGCGCCGGCCGCCGCCGCCACGCGCTGCGGGGTCTTGCCGGAGACCACCAGGGTGGTCACCGGCGGAGCGGCCGCCGCCGGCGCCGTGGGTGCCGGGCCCTGCTCCAGCACCACGTGGGCGTTGGTGCCGCCCATCCCGAACGACGACACCCCGGCCCGGCGCGGTCCGTCGCCGGCAGGCCACGGGACCGACTCGGTCGGGATGAAGAACCGGGTGGCCGACGGATCGATCGCCGGGTTCCACTCGGTGAAGTTCAGGTTCCGCGGAATACGCGAATGCCTCAGCGCAAGAATGGCTTTGATTATTCCGGTGATACCGGCTGCGGCCTCCAGGTGGCCGAAGTTGGACTTCACCGCGCCGAGTGCGCACGGCACGTCACCGCGGCCGTACACCGCCGCCAGCGCGTCGAACTCGATCGGGTCGCCCAGCGGGGTGCCGGTGCCGTGGGTCTCGATGAAGTTGACCGACCCCGCGGCCACGTCGGCCGAGCGCAGTGCGCGGGTGATCACGTCACGCTGGGCCGGCGCGTTCGGGGCGGTAAGACCGTTGGAGCGGCCGTCCTGGTTGAGCGCCGAGCCCCGGACGACGGCCAGGACACGATCGCCATCGCGGACGGCGTCGGTCAGCCGCTTGAGCACGATCACGCCCGCGCCCTCGCCGCGCACGAAACCGTCGGCCTGGGTATCGAAGGCGTTGCACTTGCCGCGTGGCGAGAGCATGCCCCATTTGCCCAGTGCCAATTGGGTTTCCGGACGCAGTGCGAGGTTCACTCCGCCGGCCAGCGCCAGGTCGCTCTCCCGGGTGCGAAGGCTCTGGCAGGCCAGATGCACCGACACCAACGAGGACGAGCAGGCGGTGTCGACCGCGACGGCCGGGCCGCGCAACCCCAGCAGGTAGGCGATCCGCCCGACGGTGACGCTGTGCGCGTTACCGGTCGCCGAATAGGCGTCGATGGTGTTCGGATTGGTGCCTGCGATGCTCTGGTACTCGTTGTAGTAGACGCCGAGCATCACCGCGGCCCGGGTCTCGGAGAGCCGGTCCGGCGTCAGGCCGGCGTTCTCCAGCGCCTCCCAGGCCACTTCCAGCGCGACCCGCTGTTGCGGATCCATCGCGACCGCCTCCCGCGGGGAGATGCCGAAGAAGTCGGCGTCGAAACCGGCGACATCGGACAGAAAGGCACCCCACCGGGTGGGCATCTTGCCCGGCGCCATCGGATCGGTGTCGTAGTACGCCTCGGCGTCCCAGCGGTCCGCTGGCACCACCGTCACACCGTCGCGGCCGGAGTCGAGAAACTCCCAGTACTGCTCGGGTCCGTTGATCCCGCCGGGCAGTCGGCAGCCGATGCCGATCACCGCAATGGGTTCGGCGCCGGCGAGACGGGAGGCTTTTTCGAACTGTTCGGTCAGTGCGCCGCGCTGCTCGACGCTCATCGCCGAGATGCGGTCAAAGATGGTCTTCGGACTCGTCATCGAGCTTCGCCCTCCAGGCTGGTTTCGAAGCCGCTGCCTTCCACGCTGTCGAACAGCGCGTCCAGCAGACTGACCGAATCGTCAGTATCTTCCTCGATCGGCGCCGGTTCGGGTTCGGACTGAGGCACCAGCATCCCCGCGACATGTTCGGCGAACGCGGTCAGCGTCGGGTTGTTCCACAACATTGTCGCCGACAACTCCATCTGGACCAATTGCTTGGCATCACGCAGCAGCGTCATCGCCATCATCGAATCCAGCCCGAGCTCGGGGAACGGCCGGTCGTAGTCCACCGCCTCGGCCGGCATACCGAGTTCGCGGGCCAGGATGGCCCGCAGCCGGACGCGCAGTTCGGCGACGGTTTCCTGCGCCGTCAGCGTCGACCAGTCGGGAGCGTCGAGCGGCGCCGACGCCGGTGCGGAATCGGACTCCACCGTGACGGAGTCCACCGGGGCGTAACGCAGACCGCGGATGTCGACGCACGGGGCGCCGTCGGCGGACCGTGCTGTGATGTCGACGACCAGATCGGGGCCGGAGCCGCGGCGCAGGACCTCGACGGTGTCCGCACCGCCGAGGACTTCGGCCAATGCGACGGCCTCGGCCGCGGCGGGCAGCATCAGCGCGTCCGACGGCTCCAGCAGGCGGGCCACGTGCACCGCGGCATCCACCAGCGCGACAACCGAAGGCTCCGGCAGGCCGACCGTCGCCCGCAGACCGCCGGGCACCGCCTCGACGCCGGCGACCGTCCAGCTCAGCGGCTGGCCGTCAACGCCGGAGGCACGCTGCAGGTCACCGATCGAAGTCGGATCCCAGGCGATCTCCGGCGCCTGGGCCCCCTCCGCGGCGCCGGTCGATGCCGGCAATTCGCCGATGACGCGCGCGCTCACATGGCGGGTCCAGCGGTCCGGCGGCAGCGACGGACCGGTGCTCGACGACAACGTGACAGTCGTCCCGTCGGAAGCGACCTGGATGGCGCGGGGCGCCTCGGCGACGACCGGGTACTCGAACCGCACGTCGCCCAGCGCTGTTACGTAGCCGGTCGCGGCCAGGGTCGCCAGCAGCACCGAGACCGGAACCACCTCCACCCCGCGTACCTTGTGCCCGCCCGGATAGGGCTTGGCGTCGGGCAGCAGCGCGGCCCGCCACGTCTTCGCCGAGCCGGTGCCGGCCGGCTCGCCGAGCAGCGTCCCGAAGGCCGGTCGCGGAAGCTGATCGACACCGCCGGTGTCGCCCCCGGCCAGCAGGTGGTCGAGGATCGGCATCGGAGCCCGCATCCCGAACGTGTCGGCCAGCCGCGCCCAGTCGGCACCGGCGACCACCGACTGCACGCCGGCGTCGGGGCTGAGCACCAGGGGCAGCATCCGGATCGCAACGTCGTTCGGCATCGGTTGCAGCCCAGCAGCTTTCGTCGACGGCTGTGCGTCAGCCCAGCTCTTCCACAGACCCCAGTCGACGACGGTGGCCGACAGACCCAGTGCGCGCCGGGCGTAGGCGAGGGCGTCCATGAACGCGTTGGCGGCGGTGTAGTGCCCGACCAACCGCGACCCGAGCAGGCCGGTGATCGACGAGAACAGCACGAAACGGCGCACCCGATGCCGCAGCGTGAGCCGGTGCAGCACCGCCGCGGCGTCCAGCTTGGGCCGGAACATGACGGCAAGGTCGGCGTCGGTCATCTCGGTGAGCAGTGCCTCGCCGCCGGCCAGCGCAGCGAGGTACACGCCCTCCAGAGGGGGCAGGTCGTCGCCGAACCGGTCGAACAGCGCGGCCATCGCGACCTCGTCGGCGGCGTCGGCGGCGACCTCGACCAGGGTGGTGCCGGCGGCCTTGAGATCGGCCCCCAGATCTCCCAATTGTCCTGCGCCCCTTCGGGATACCGCAACCACCGTGGCGGCGCCCATCTCCGCGAGCTGACGGATCAGGTATGGCCCGACGTTACCGGTCGCGCCGATCACCAGGTGGCTGGTGTTGCCCTCGAACCGGGTCAGCGCCACCGCGGGTACCGGGCGTGGCTCGATGCGCGGCACGTGGCGCAGGCCCCGGCGGTGGACGGCCTGGTCGTCCGCGGCGGCGCCGGCCACCTCGGCGGCCAGAATCCCGGATACCAGTTCGGCAGGCGCGGACTCGTCGACGTCGACGACGGCGCCCCACAGTTCGGGGTGCTCCAGGCGGATGGTGCGGGCCATGCCCCACAGCACGGCGTGCGCCGGGTCGGCACGGTCGCCATCGGCGATCGGCTGGGCGTTGCGGGTCAGGATCAACAGCTTGGGCGGCTGCGGCATCCCGGCCAGCACGGTGAGCAGCCGACGCGCGGTGTGGAAGAGGCGGTAGCCGGCGGGCGCGTCGACCCGGCCGACCGGTGCGGGGGCATACAGCACGTAGTCAACGCCGGCCAGGGCTGCGCGCAGCGCCTCGGCGGCGTGCGGCTCGGACTCCAGTTCGCGGGCGTCACGGGTGCGGGAGTCGTTGCCCAGCGCCGCGGCCAGTTCGGCTCCGGTGCGGTCCTCAGCGACGACCAGCCAGCTGCCCTCGCTGCTCGCGGTTGGCAGATCCCTGACCGGCCAGGCTAATTCGTGGAACCAGTCATTCGTCGACGGCGAGGCCGCCGCCGGGGCGGCCGGGGTGTCGGTCGTGATCTGCAGCCAGTGCCGGGTGTGGTGCCACGGCGTGGCCGGGAGCACGATCCGGGGTTCGCCCCGGTGCGGCACCTCCGGGGGGCGCACGGTGTGGGCGGCGTTGACGGCAGCGCGAAAGGTGACGGTGTCGTTCGTGTCGCGCTGCAGCGTGCCCAGGGTGTGGTGGTGGACGCCGTCCAGGCTCTGGTCGACGGCGTAGCTGAGCAGCGGGTGCGGGCTGACTTCGATGAAGATCGAGTGGTCCGCTCCGGCGGCGGCGACGGCCTGGGTGAATCGGACCGGGTTGCGCAGGTTGTCCACCCAGTGCCCGTCGTCAAACGTGGTTGTCACATCCCCCGAGTCGCTGCGCTCCCGCCCGCCGGTGCCATTCCCCGAGTCGCTGCGCTCCCGCCCGCCGGTGGTGACGAACACCGGGATCACCGGCGGCTTGGGGTTCAGATCGGCCAGTTCAGCACGCAGATCCCCCAGAATCGGATCGATGATCGCATGATGCGAGGCCACATCCACCTCGACCCGACGCGCCAGCAGATCCCGCCCGGCCACCACCGCGATCACGGCGTCGA
>CAIRCP010000142.1 GCA_903877095.1 uncultured Actinomycetes bacterium
AATCAACTTCGAAGGGGCAGCGACCTGACACACGATCCCGGCCGTCTCCAACGCCCGCGCCAGACCGAACCCGGTCGGGCCGGCCTCATAGGTCACCATCACCGGACCCGGCAGGCCCTCGATCCAGTTCAGGATCTCACGGTGATCCGGGCTCAACCGCCGCTCGGTGACCTCACCGGTTTCCCGGTCCAACCCGCACGCAACGACCGAACGCGCATGCACATCCAAACCAACACTCGTACGCTGAGCTACCACTGGGGCCTCCTACATCTGTGGCTCTACCGGCCAGGACCCAATTCCTGTCGGCAACCCACGTTCACATGCAGTGAGGCCCCAGCCTCCCCATACGGTCTAAAGCCGGCCGCTGGCCTTCATCGCCAGATACCGGTCCGCCAGCGCCGGCGCCAGATCCAGCGGCGCTGCGTCCACCACGTCCGCTCCGGCGGCGCGCAACGCGGCGGCAGCAGCACGCCGATCGCCGCGGGCCCGTTCGGCGGCGGCGGCGTCGTACACCTGCGCGGCATCGGCCCGACCAGCCGCGAGTTCTTCGATCCGGGGGTCGGCGACAGCGGCCACGATGACCTGGTGGCGTGCCGTGAGCTGAGCCAGCACCGGCATGAGTCCCTCGTCGAGTGCCGAGGGATTGAGGTCGGTGAGCAGCACCACCAGGGCACGCCGCCGCACCCGCCGCCGGATCGCCGCAACCATGCCGGCCGCATCTGACTCCACGAGCGCAGGCTCCAGTGGTGCCATCGCCTCGACCAGTTGCGCCAGTAACTCGGTGCGGCGGGCGCCGACGACCGCGGCCCGGGTCACCCGGTCGTGGGCCAGGAAATCCACGTGGTCGCCGGCCCGCGAGGCCAGCGCCGCCAGCAGCAGTGCCGCGTCGAGCGACCAGTCCAACCGGGGCCAACCGCCCGGGTCGAGGGCGGTGGGATCCACACCCACCCGGCCGGCTGAGGTGCGTCCGGTGTCGACGACGATCACCACCCGCCGGTCGCGCTCCGGTCGCCAGGTCCGCACCACCACATCGGACCGACGGGCGGTCGCCCGCCAGTCGATAGCGCGGACGTCGTCTCCGGCGACGTACTCGCGCAGCGAGTCGAATTCGGTTCCCTGCCCGCGGATGAGGACCGGGATCTGGCCGTCGATCCCCCGCAACCGGGCCAGCCGCGACGGCAGATGCTTGCGAGACAGGAACGGGGGTAACACCCGGACGGTGCCCGGGACGCTCACGCTGCGCTGCCGGCCGGCCAATCCCAGCGGCCCGATCGCCCGAACAGCCACCGTCGAGCACTGCAGGTCACCGCGCCGCACCGGATGTAGTCGAGTGCTCAGCGTCACCGAAGCCTTTGGGCGGCAGTCGAATTCGTGCACCCGCGGAGTGGCGACCGCGCTGGGCGGCCAGGCGTCGCGCAGCGCCCCCCGAACCCGCCGTGAACCGTCGTTGGTGACGTGGAGGACCGTGGTCACCGTTTCGCCGAGCCGGGTGGACAGCGGGCCGGAGCGACTCAGGCGCAAGCTGGTCAACCGGCCGGCGAGGGCGAGGTCCAGTCCGACGGCCAACGCAAGGACCGCAAGGCAGACCGCGAATACCGTTGCCGGTGAACCGGCTACGGCAATCGGCAGGACGGCGGTCAAGGCGAGCGCCGCCACGCGCCCGGTGAGGACCACTACTGCGGGACCGGGACCGCGGACAGGATGCCGTCCAGCACGCCGTCGGGCGTCGCCCCTTCGAGTTCGGCTTCCGGCCGCAGCGCGACGCGGTGCCGCAGGGTCGGCCGGGCCATCGCTTTGACGTCGTCGGGCGTGACGTAGCCGCGCCCGGTCAACCAGGCCCAGGCCCGCGCCGTGGACAGCAGTGCTGTCGCGCCCCGCGGGGACACGCCCAGTTGCAGCGACGGTGAATTCCGGGTGGCGGTGACGAGGTCGACGATGTACACCAGCACCTCGTCGGCGACCAGCATCCGCTGCACGGCGCGGCGGCCGGCCTCCAGTTCGGCCGGCCCCGCGACCGGCCGGATCGCGTCCAGGTTGCGGGGGTCGAACCCGTGGGCGTGCCGGCCGAGAATGGCGATCTCCTGATCGCGGCTGGGCAGCGGCACATTGAGTTTGAGCAGGAAGCGGTCCAGTTGCGCCTCGGGAAGCTGGTAGGTGCCCTCGTACTCGATGGGGTTCTGGGTGGCGGCCACGATGAACGGATCCGGCAGCGGCCGGGGTTGGCCGTCGACGCTGACCTGACGTTCCTCCATCGCCTCCAGCAGCGCGGCCTGGGTTTTCGGGGGTGTCCGGTTGATCTCGTCGGCGAGCATCAGATTGGTGAACACCGGACCCGTGCGGAAGGCGAACGCCGCGGTTCGGGCGTCGTACACGAGCGAGCCGGTGATGTCGCCGGGCATCAGGTCGGGGGTGAACTGCACCCGGGTGAAGTCGAGGTGCAGGGCTGCGGCCAGAGCGCGGACCAACAGCGTCTTGGCCACTCCCGGAACACCTTCCAGCAGGACATGGCCGCGACAGAGCAGAGCGATCATCAGACCGCTGACCACTGCATCCTGGCCGACCACGGCTTTGGCGATCTCGTTGCGCACGGCCAGCAACGCCGCCCGGGCGCCGTCGCCCTCAGTGGCTTCCGTGGGGAGGGTTCCGGTCACGACTGGTTGACCTGCCTTTCGATGTCGTCGACGGCCTGCGCCATCTGCAGCAACTCGGAGTCCGTGGCCGGGGGCGGGCCGAACAAGACGCGATGGACGGTTCGCTCGTCACCGCGGCAGCGCGTTGCCACCGCGGCGACCACCGCCTCGTCGGATGCGCCGGTGCCCAGGCCGAGCCGGGGGGTCAGGCGCTGCAGGGCCGCGGTCCGCAGAGCGGCCGACGCCTGTCCGCGGGCGCGGGTGGAACGGTACAGCCGGGCCCGGCCCTCAGCGGTCTCGGAAGCCCGCACCACCACCGGAAGATACTCGGCCACCAGAGGTCCCAGCCGCCGGCCCTGCCACACCGCGAGCAATGCCACGACCACGCACATCTGCGCGACCACCCAGATGAAAGGGTCCGGGATCAGGTCGGTAATGGTCGCGCCCGCGGTGGCGTCGCCCAGCACGCGTTGCGGCGCGAACCAGATCAGCCGGTCGTGCGCGCCAGCGAGGTTCATTGCCAGCGCGGCGTTGCCGTCTTTGAGCAGACCCGCGTTCGTCATGAAATCGGAGCTGCCGACCACGGTGATGGTTCGGCCGCCGTCGTCGTAGCGCACCAGGGCGCCGCCGTAACACCGCGTCAGCGGCGCATTGTCAGCCCGGTCGTACGCAGCGGACCCGTCCAGCCGGGCTGTGCCGACCCGATCCGCTTCACGCAGTGCGCAATTCGGTTCGTCATCGGGCTTCCCGTCGCCGAGCACCCGGATGCCGGGCGCCAGCGCCTCGCGGGCCGCCACGGTGGGCTCGACGACGAGCCGGTCACCGGGAACGGCGGCAAGCCGGCGCAGCAGGCCGTCGCCCCGGGTGTTGTGGGTCTGGGCCACCAGCACCAGGGTGCCCGGGCGGGCGGCGCGTTCCACGTCCTGCACCGAGTCGGCGACCACCACTTCCACCCCGCGATCGCGGACAAGGGTGACCAGGGCGTGGGCGCCGGTCGGGGAGGTGGCGCGGGGATCCATCCGCCCGCCGAGACGCGGGGTGGTCAGCCAGGCGCTCACCGCGGCGAAGATGGTGATGGCGACCAGTCCGATCAGCACCCAGCGGGCTGCACGCCAGCGCTGCCTGATCACCGGGGGCCGGCCGCCGGTGTTGCCGCGATCGTGCGCAGCCGGTCGTCCACGGCCGCGACGAGACGGTAGTCCGCTTCGGAACCGGGCTGATCGCCGTAGGTCACGTCGTTGAAAACGCTTGCCGCCGTGTCGATCTCTGCTGCGATGTCCGGTACCGCCGCCCCGGCGTCGCGGGCGAGTTCGCCGGCCGTGCGGCCGGGGACCACGGTGAGGACACCGTCTTCCTCGAGGTGTCGGCCGATAGCCCGGACCCGGTGGCGGATCGCGCCGCCCCAGTCGCTGCGGGCGGCGGCGCGTTCGGCCCGCAAACGGTGGTCGGCCGCAGTCTGGGTGCCGCTGCCGTACAACCCGGCGGCACCGCCCCGGCCCATGGTGCGGCGCGCCACCCGAACCGCGGCGACCAACGCCGCTGCCGCCAGTCCTGCCACTACCACCAGGGCCAGCCATCCGCCGGGCAGATCCGAGGCACCGGCCAACAGCCTGTGCAGCAACTCGTTGAACCACTCGGCGATCCGGCCGGTCAGTGAGGCTTTTGGATAGATCGGCTTGGCCAACTCGCCTGCGGCGGCGTCGTGGGCGGTTTGGCTGTCGATGTCGATCGTCGGCATTCGCTGCCTCAGCGGCCCAGCCATAGGGTGTCTGCGTCGGCCGACCCCGGAGCCATCAGGGTGAAATCGAAAGCCTCCGAGCGGATTCGCGCATCGACATAGAGCAGGTTGATCACGCCGGCCAGGAAAGGGGTGGTGATGATTTGGCTGATCGCCTGGCCGATGGTCGCCACCATGGTCCCGCCGATGGTCGGCGTCTGATGCCGCGCGCCGAGCGTAATCACGCTGCCGGCGATGTTGAACGGCATCGAGATCGCGCCGGCGACGAATCCGACGACGACACCGGCCAGCAGCAGAATGCCCAAAATGCGCCAGAACCGGCCCCGCACCAAAGCCAGTGACCTACGAATAGCATCGGGAACGCTCTTGCGCTCCAGCACTATTGCCGCTGGAGCTAGCAACAGCGAGGTGCCCAGATAGGCGAGCGCGGCGATGGTCAGCAGCACCAGCGGTATGCCGATCAGCGTCGCGATCACCCCCCCGCCGGCGTGTGCGATGCCGATGATGGCCCCGGTGACCGCCACAACGACGACTGCGACGGCAACGATTTCCAGCAGGGTGAGTCCGATCAGGGCGGCCATCCGGGGGCGGACCCGCTGCCAGGCCTGCGCCGCGGTGATCGGCGATCCGAGCACCGATCGCGCGACGAGGACCGTCAGCATGCCGGACAGTAGGACGGTGGCGATCAGGGACGCCAGACCGCCAATCACCGCGCTCGCCGCCGCCTGGAGCGTGCCGTCGGTGGTCGACATGAGCAACGTCACGACGAAGCCGATAATCGTGGTGATGAGGATGATGACGGTCGTCAGGCCCAGTGTCGGCTTGGGATTGGCGCGCACGTAGGCGACGGCGCCGTTGAAGATGTCCGTCAGCGTCAGCGGACGCAACGGAATCACCCCGGGTTTCCAGGCGGGGTAGCCGGGCACCGGCGGATATCCCGGT
Organism: uncultured Actinomycetes bacterium; assembly: GCA_903877095.1. GTDB lineage: Bacteria > Actinomycetota > Actinomycetes > Mycobacteriales > Mycobacteriaceae > Mycobacterium. The sequence goes on from CAIRCP010000142.1 coordinate 5,311, forward strand.
GCCGGATATCCCGGTGGCGGGTAGCCGGGCGGCGGATAACCCGGATAACCCGGATAACCCGGTGGGGGGTAGTTGACCGGCGGTGGCGGTGGATACGGCTGTCCGTACGGCGACGGCGGTCCGGGTTGCTGGCCAGGCCAACCGGGCGGCGGTGCCGTCACCGGCCGGGAATCCGGCGGTTGTCGCTCATCAGACCATCCTGTCGAGCGCCCCGGCAATTCTCAAACCATCTGTCCGGGGTGTTCGCCGCCCGCGTAGCGTAGGGCGACATGGCGGAATTGAAGGAACAGCTGCGCTCCGATCTGACCGAGGCGATGAAGAGCCAGGACAAGCTACGCACGGCGACGCTGCGCATGATGCTCGCCGCGATCCAGACCGAGGAGGTTTCGGGGAAGCAGGCCCGGGAACTCACCGACGAGGACGTGCTGAAGGTGCTGGCCCGGGAATCGAAGAAGCGCACCGAGGCCGCCGAGATCTATACCCAGAACGGCCGCGGCGAACTGGCCGCCGAGGAACATGCCGAAGGCCGGATCATCGACGAGTACCTGCCCACGCCGCTGACCGACGCCGAGGTCGCCGACGTGGTCGACACCGCGATCGCCCAGGTAGCCGAAGAGATCGGGGAGCGCCCCTCGGTCCGTCAGATGGGTCAGGTGATGAAGGCGGCCACCGCGATCGCGGGAGGCAAGGCCGACGGTTCCCGGCTCTCCGCGGCGGTCAAGAGCAGGCTCTGAACCCACCTCTCACGCTCGGCGCTCCGGTGACTGCGACACTCGTCGCGTGGAGCACGAACACCTTGTAGTCAATCGGGAATGGTGGGACGACCGGGCTACCGCCCACGCGGCGTCACCGGGCTACGCGGTGGCGCGGCTGCTCGCCGATCCGGCGGCACTGTCTGATGTAGTGCGCTTCGACCGCGACCGCCTGGGCGACCTCCACGGCGTCCGGGGCCTGCATCTCCAATGCCACATCGGCACCGACACACTGTCTCTGGCCCGCCTGGGTGCGACGATGACCGGCCTCGACTTCTCCCCGGCGGCAGTGGCCACCGCGCGCGAGATCGCCGCGACCGCCGGCCTGGCCATCGACTACCTCCAGTCCGATGTGTATGACGCGCCAGAAGCGCTGCGCGGCAACACCTTCGAACTCGTCTACACGGGTATCGGGGCTCTGCCATGGTTGCCGAACATCCGCCGTTGGGCTGAGGTGGTGGCGCGGCTTCTGCGGCCCGGCGGCCGGCTGTTCCTCCTAGAGGGCCACCCCGTGCTGTGGAGCGTCGACGAACAGCGCACCGACGCAATAACTCTGGCGTACCCCTATTTCGAACACGCCGAACCGCTGAAGTTCGATGCCCCGGGCACCTACGTGCCGACCGACGCCGAGTTCGCGCACAACGCGACGCGGGAATGGAACCGCGGGCTGGGCGAGATCGTCACCGCAATCCTGGATTCCGGGCTGCGGCTGACGATGCTCGTCGAGCACGACTCGGTGCCTTGGGAAGCGCTGCCGGGCCGGATGACCGAGCACGACGGAGAATGGCGTCTCACCGAACAGGCCGAATTGCTGCCGATGACTTACACGCTGCAAGCGGTCAAGACTTGACCGACGCCGGCGAACCTGGCGGTACCGTAGCGGCATGAACGCTGATGTCATCGTCGTCGGCGCGGGTCTGGCCGGACTGGTGGCCACGCACGAATTGACCAGCCGCGGCAAGAAAGTCGCCCTCGTCGACCAGGAGAACGCCGCGAATCTCGGCGGGCAGGCGTTCTGGTCGTTCGGCGGCCTCTTTCTGGTGGACAGCCCCGAGCAGCGCCGGATGGGCGTCAAGGACTCCTTCGAACTGGCCTGGAACGACTGGCGCGGGAGTGCGGCGTTCGACCGGATCGACGACGAGGACTCCTGGGGTTCGCGCTGGGCCCGCGCGTACGTGGAGTGGGCAGCCGGGGAGAAGCGATCCTGGCTGCGCGGACACGGCATCACCTTTCTGCCGACCGTCGGTTGGGCCGAGCGCGGCGATCTGCGGGCCGATGGTCACGGGAACTCGGTTCCCCGGTTCCATGTCGCGTGGGGCACCGGCACGGGGGTGGTCGAGCCGTTCGTCGAATCCGTCCTGGCCGCCGCTTCCCGCGGCCTGGTCACCTTCCACCACCGGCACCGGGTCGACGAATTGGTGTTCACCGGCGGTGCGGTCACCGGGGTACGGGGAACGCTGCTGGCGCCCGACGACGCCCCGCGGGGCGCGCCGTCCAACCGCGACGGGGTCGGTGACTTCGAACTCGGCGCGCAGGCCGTCGTCCTCACCACCGGCGGCATCGGCGGCAACCACGACATCGTGCGGCGCTATTGGCCGCGGCGGATGGGCACCCCGCCGGCGTCGCTGATCACCGGCGTTCCGGCCTACGTCGACGGCCGGATGCTCGACATCGCCGCCGACAGCGGTGTGCGCCTGGTCAACCGGGATCGGATGTGGCACTACACCGAGGGCGTTCAGAACTGGGATCCGATCTGGCCCGGCCACGCGATCCGCATCCTGCCCGGTCCGTCCTCGATGTGGTTCGACGCGCTGGGGCGCCGCCTTCCAGCGCCCTACCTGCCCGGCTACGACACCCTTGGCACACTGCGTTACCTGCGCACCACACCGGAGATCGCCGGCTACGGCCACAGCTGGTTCATCCTGACCCAGAAGATCATCGAGAAGGAGTTCGCACTGTCGGGCTCCGAGCAGAACCCCGACATCACCAACCACGACCGCACCGGCATGCTGCGCGAACGGCTTATGAGCAAAGGTGCGCCCGGGCCGGTCGAGGCGTTCAAGGCCCGCGGCGCGGACTTCGTGGTGGCCGACACCGTCGAAGAACTCGTCGCGATGATGAACAAGCTCACCGACCAACCCCTGCTGGACCCGGTCGCGATCCGGGCCCAGATCGAGGCGCGCGATGCCCAGATGGCCAACCCCTACTCGAAAGACGCTCAGGTGCAGGGGATCCGGAACTCTAGGCGTTACCTGGGTGACCGGATCGCCCGCACCGCCGCACCGCACCGCATCCTCGATCCCGAAGCCGGTCCGCTGATCGGGGTCAAACTGCACATCCTGACTCGAAAGACGTTGGGCGGCATCCAGACCGACCTGTCGTCGCGGGCGCTGGGTCACGATGGCGCGGCGATTCCGGGGCTGTACGCGGCCGGTGAGGTCGCCGGTTTCGGCGGCGGCGGAGTGCACGGCTACAACGCCCTGGAGGGAACCTTCCTGGGCGGTTGTCTGTTTTCGGGCCGCGCCGCCGGCCGTCATGCCGCCGGACAGTTGTGAGAGAGGAAATTCGTTGAGCACGAACGCAAGTCGCACGCCGATCAAGATCATGGTCGCGGTGACCTATCTGGTGATGATCGCCGCCAACGGGGCCGCCAACGCGCTGCCCCTCAACGGCCGTCGAACCGGCGACGTCGCCGACACCTACTCCAACCTCTTCACTCCCGCCGGGGTGACGTTCTCCATCTGGGGTGTGATCTACCTGCTACTGGGCGCTCACGTGCTCTACCAACTGGGCCTGTTCCGGGACCGGCCGGACACCCCCGCGGACACCGCCCTGCTCAACCGGGTCGGCGTGTTGTTCTCGCTGTCCTCGCTGGCCAACACCGCGTGGATCTTCGCCTGGCACTATGACCTGATCCCACTGTCGGCACTGCTGCTGGTGACCATCTTCGTCCTGCTGGCCCTGATTGTGGTGACGGTGCGACGCGCGAATCCGACTGGGCGCCAACGCTGGTTCGTCTCGGTGCCGTTCAGCGTCTACTTCGGCTGGTCGACGGTCGCGGTCATCGCGAACATCACCGTGCTGCTGGTCTACTTGAAATGGAACGGCTTCGGTATCGCCGCATCGACGTGGGCGGTGATCATCGTGCTGGTCGCGATGGTGATTGGAACCGTCACGATGCTGCGCAACCGCGACGTCGCCTACGGCCTGGTGCTCATTTGGGCGTTCGCCGGAATCCTGATCCGCCAGACCTCGGCCGAAGGACTGGCCGGCCAGTATCCCGCCATCATCGCCGCGGTGGTTGCGTCGCTGGTGGTCTATCTCATCGGCGAGGCGTGGATTCTGCGGCAGCGCAGGGTCGTGGCAGCCGGTTGAGTCATCCCTGACATCGCTGCCGGCAACCCCTACGGCGTCGTCGGACTAGACCTTGCACTCCACCGTCGGGTACGGCTCCGGCGTCGACGTGTGCTCCTGAATCAACTTGTTGTCCGCGACGATTCGGCAGACGATCGTCCCGTATCCGTAGAACTGCGCCTTGACCGATGCGGTGAACCCGGGACTCGCGGTTCCGACGACGGTCGTCCACGGCAGGCCGACGTTGCGCTGCTCCGCAGGCCCGTCCTTGGTGGAATAGCTCACCACCAGGGCTTGGTGGGCCCGCCCCGTCAGCGGGGAACCGGAGTACTCGACCTGATAGCGGATGGTCTTCCCGGTGATGTCGGCGTCACTGCCGCCAGCGCCGCAGGCGGCCAGTGTCGCGCCGAGTGTCACGACCACGGGACCGAAGACAGGTTTGACCAGCCGGGTGAGATTCGTGGGAGCCAACGGTGCCAATCTCCGCGCATCGGATGGGAAATCTGGATTGGCGCACTTCCGCACCTGCACGAGCATATGGGCGCAGAGTCGGATCTCCCGACCTTCCACACGGAAAAAGGTCTGAACCCTTCTCAGGTTCAGACCTATTCCTATGTCTTGCCACATCACACTGTCGGGGTGGCGGGATTCGAACCCACGACCTCTTCGTCCCGAACGAAGCACGCTACCAAGCTGCGCCACACCCCGCGTGAAGCGACGACAGCCTATCGCACTGGCATGGCCGTAGGCCAAATGCGCTCACGGCCCGGTGGCCGGCCCGGTAATCGCTGCAGGCCAGGTACAGTCACGCTCGAAGGCGGCAAGGTCTTCGGGGTAACGGCCCGGCGGCAGATCGTGCGACGCCAGCCAGGCGTCGTTGAAGTAGGTGTCGGCGTATCGATCGCCACTGTCACAGATCAGGGTGACCACTGAACCGCTCACGCCGGCGGCCACCATCTCGGCCAGCAGTTCGAACGCGCCCCAGATGTTGGTGCCGGTCGATGGCCCGACCCGCCGCCCCAGCACCCGGGAGACCTGGTGTGCGCCGGCCACCGAGGCGGCATCGGGTACCCGCACCATCCGGTCGATCACCGACGGCAGGAACGACGGCTCCACCCGTGGTCGCCTGATGCCTTCGATGCGCGAGGACGCCGCGGTGATGATGTCGCGCCGGCCCTGGGTGAACGAGGGGAAGAACGCCGAGTTCTCCGGATCGACGACGCACAACCGGGTGGGGTGGCCGCGGTAGCGGATGAAGCGTCCGATGGTGGCACTGGTGCCACCCGTGCCGGCCCCGACCACGATCCAGCAGGGAACGGGGTGCCGTTCGCTCTGCATCTGGTCAAAGATCGACTCGGCGATGTTGTTGTTGCCCCGCCAGTCGGTCGCCCGTTCGGCGTTGGTGAACTGATCCATGAAGTGCCCGCCGGTCTGCTCGGCGAGCTCATGTGCCGCGGCGTTGGCATCGTCCGCGCTGTCGACGAAATGACAACGGCCGCCTTGCTTTTCGATGAGCGCCACTTTGGCCCGACTCGTCGAGGCCGGCACCACGGCGACGAACGGCAGCCCGAGCAGCGCGGCGAAGTACGCCTCGGATACCGCCGTCGATCCTGACGACGCCTCCACGATCGTGGTGCTGTCGTCGATCCACCCGTTGCACAGGCCGTAAAGGAACAACGATCGCGCCAGGCGGTGCTTGAGGCTTCCGGTGATGTGAGTCGACTCGTCTTTGAGATACAGCGCCACATCGACGCCGTCGTGCCAGGACGACGGCAGGGGGTAGCGCAGAAGGTGCGTGTCGGCACTCCGGCGGGAGTCGGCCTCGATCAGGCGGATGGCGCCGTCCACCCAGTCCCGCGGTGGGCTGTGGGTGACCGAACCTTCGATGGAACTCACGCGGCGCTAGTGCACCGAGGCCGTCGGGGTGGACCGAACCACGGTGCTGCGGGGGTCGCGTCCCCCGGTGGGGGCGGCCACCAGTGTCAGCAGGGTGGCTTCGGGCCGGCAGCAGAACCGCAGCGGGGCGAATGGCGACGTGCCGATGCCCGCCGACACGTGTAGTGCGGTCCCCGCGCCCCAGTTGGACGCGCCCTTGACCCGCGAACGGTCGAGATCGCAGTTGGTGACCAGCGCACCGTAGAACGGCAGGCACAGCTGCCCGCCGTGGGTGTGGCCGGCCATGACGAGTTGGTAGCCGTCGGCGGCGAAGCGGTCCAGGACCCGGGTGTAGGGCGCATGCGTGACGCCCAGGCTGAGGTTGGCCGTCGGGTTCGGCGCCCCCGCGATGGTGTCGTAGCGATCCCGGCCGAGGTGGGCGTCGTCGACTCCGGCGGCGGCGATGGTCAGCCCCGAAACGGCCAATTCGCGGCGATTGTGGGTGAGGTCGAGCCAGCCGCGCTCGGTGAAGGCAGCGCGGAGATCCTGCCAGGGCAGCGGATTGCCGTGCGTGCGGTGGTCGCGGTCGGTCAGGTACTTGGCCGGGTTCTTCAGCCGCGGGCCGAAGTAGTCGTTGCTGCCGAAGACGAACACCCCCGGCACCGAGAGGAGGTCGCCGAGGGCCTGCACCACCGATGGAACGGCCCGCGGGTGCGCCAGATTGTCGCCGGTGTTGACCACCAGGTCGGGCTCCCACTGGGTGAGTTCGCGCAGCCACTCCTGTTTGTGCCGCTGCGCCGGCCGCATGTGAATATCGCTGAGGTGCAACACCCGCAGGGGTGTGGAGCCGGGCGTCAGCACTGGCATGGTGACTTCCCGCATCACGAATGCATTGCGTTCGATCACCGCGGCATAGCCCACCGTCAGCGCGGCGGAACCGGCCGCGGCGATGGCAGATGTTCTCAAGGCGTTGGCGGCCATACCGGCAGACTACTGCCAGGCAGCGGGTTGACGGAATGCGATTTCGACCGGCGGCGACTCCTCTGTCACGGAGGCGGCGGCGGACCTTCCGGAGGTGGTGGTGGCGGCGGTCCCTCCGGGGGTGGCGGAGGCGCGAGGACCGGGATGGTGATCGGCGGCAGCCCGGGGAGCTCGACGACGGTCGAACCCACTCCCGGCGGCATACCGGGCAGTGGGGGCGGCGGAGGGGGTCCGCCGGGCGCCGGCGCCGCCGGTGACGGTGGCGGCGGGGGCGCCGGAGCGACGCCGTTGCTCACGATCAGCGTCACGATGATTCCGGGAACCACCTGACCGACCGGCGACGTGCCGAGCACGGTGCCGGCCGAGGCCGCGCTGCCCTGCGTGGTGACCTTGTCGGCCACCTGAAATCCGGAGGCCCGCAACTCTTCTCGCGCGCGGTCCTGGGGCAGGCCGCTGACGTTGGGAACCCTCGAACCGGGAGCGCCGTCGACGTAACGCGGGTCGGTCGGCGGCATCGTCACGTCCCCGAATTTGTCGGCTATCGGCGTCATCGCGGTGAACCAGGTCTCGGCGGGCTCCTTGCCGCCGAACAGGTCGCCGTCGCCGCACTGCCGCAGGGGGAACGAGCAGATGTCGCTGGGATCGGGCGAGTCGTCGTAGATGTAGTTCACCGCCGCGTACCGGTTGGTGTAACCGAGGAAGCCGGCCGAACGATGGGCCTCGGTGGTTCCGGTCTTCGCCGACATCGGCAGGGTCCAGCCGGCGGCGCCGGCCGCGGGAGCGCCGGTGCCGCTGACGGTGTCGCGGGCGAGCGCATTGGACAGCGTGTTGGCCAGCCCTTCGGGCACCACCTGCTCGCAAGCCTCGGCGTTGATCGAGATCTCGTTGCCGCGACGGTCGTAGACTTTGTCGATCGGGTTGGGCGGGCACCACATGCCACCCGAGGACAGGGTGGCCGCGACATTGGCGAGTTCCAGCGGGTTGACCTGGAAGGGGCCCAGCGTGAACGATCCGATGTTCTGGCGTTTGATGAAGTCGGCCAGGCTCTCGTTGTTGTCGGGGTCATAACCGCGGGCAGTTCCCGGTTCGGTGTAGGACCGAAGGCCCAACCGAACGGCCATGTCGACGGTGCGGCTGACCCCGACTTGCGAAATGAGTTTGGCGAAAGCGGTATTCGGCGACTTGGCGAGCGCCTCGGTGACGCCCATGGTGAGGTAGCGCGGGTCCTTGTAGTTCTCCACACACCAGGTTTCCTTGGGGCAGCCCTTGGCTCCGCCTTCGCCGAGACCGCGGGCCTCGAAGCGGCCCGGCACGTCGAGGGTGGCGTTGATGCCCAGACCGAGGTCGAGGGCTGCGGCGGTGGTGAAGATCTTGAAGATCGATCCCGCGCCGTCGCCGACCAACGAAAACGGTTGCGGCTGAACCGTTTGACCGGTGTCGGTGTCCAAGCCGTAGGTGCGGTTGGAGACCATCGAGATCACCGGATGGCTGTTCTTTCCGGGCAGGACGACGTTCATCACGCTGGCGATGCCTTTGAGCTCGGGCGCCGCGATCGAGTCGACGGTTTTCTTGACGTCGGCCTGGACGTCGGGGTCCAGCGTCGTCTTGATCAGGTAGCCGCCCCTGGCGACCTGCTCCTTGCTCAGCCCGGCCCGGGCCAGGTACTCCTGAACGTAGTCGCAGAAGAAGGCGCGGTCGCCGGCGGCGATGCAGCCCCGCGGCAGTTCGTTGGGCCGGGCCAGGATGCCCAACGGCTGCTGCTTGGCCTCCTTGAGCTCGGTGGTCTTATCGGGCAATTGCGCAATCATGGTGTCCAGCACCAGATTCCGCCGCATGAGAGCGCCATCGGGATTGGTGTAGGGATTCAGCGTGCTGGTCGACTGAACCAGACCTGCCAACAGAGCCGACTGCGCCCAGTTGAGATCGGATGCGTCGATGCCGAAGTAGGTCTGCGCGGCGTCCTGAATGCCGAACGCGCCGTTGCCGAAGGACACCAGATTCAGGTAGCGGGTCAGGATCTCGGGCTTGGGGAAGGTCTTGTCCAGACTCAGCGCCATCCGGATCTCGCGCAGTTTGCGGGCCGGTGTGGGGGCGATCGCCGCCCGCTTCTCCGCGTCGTTCTGGGCGACGACCAGCAATTGGTAGTTCTTGACGTACTGCTGCTCGATGGTCGAGCCGCCGCGGGTGCCGAAGTCCCCGGACGCGTAACCCGCCAGTCCGGTGAGGGTGCCTTTCCAGTCGACGCCGTTGTGCTCGGCGAAGCGCTTGTCTTCGATCGACACGATGGCCAACTTCATGGTGTCGGCGATCTTGTCGGTATGCACCTCGAAGCGGCGTTGGGAGTACAGCCACGCGATGGTGTTGCCCTTGGCGTCCACCATGGTGGTGACCGCGGGGATGTCACCTTCGAGGACCTGGGTCGATCCGTTGGCCACGATGTCGGACGCCCGGTTGGACATCAAGCCCAGACCTCCCACGGCGGGGAAGAGCAGAGCCGCGACGATCACACTGGCGAGTAGGCAGGACCAAGCCAACTTGATGATCGTGGAAGCGGCCGGGGGGCGTTCCGACATGGGCTACAGCGTACTGAGGTACCTGCGCAGGGGTCGGTACCGACCGCGGGCGGGTGAACGTAGCGAAAATTTGTGACGGCTGTGTCACAAAAGCCCAGTTCATCGCCTGACTGCACGTTCGTCCCAAAAAACCTGTGATTGGACTGTTGCGCAAAGGGTACCTGACCACTTACTTTAAGCGCACAGTGCGACGCAGATAACACTCGGATCGCAATGTGGCGTAGATCGCACCGGTCTACATCGGAGGGATTTCGTCGCCAGAAGAGGCGGCTTAAGACGAAGGGATCGCCCGTGTCGGGGACTCGGCCCGTTGCCCGCAAGACCACCTCAGCATCCATCCAAGCTTCGCTTCAAGGGGTAAACGGGGAAGCCCGAATCGCCTGGGTCTCCCAAGCGTTATGCCGAACGTCGGATCCTGACCAGTTGTTCGTGCGCGGCGCCGCCCAGCGCAAAGCCGCCGTGATCTGTCGGCACTGTCCGGTCATCACCGAGTGTGGCGCCGATGCGCTCGACAACCGGGTGGAATTCGGCGTCTGGGGCGGGATGACCGAGCGCCAGCGCCGGGCCCTGCTCAAGCAGCATCCCGAGGTTTCATCGTGGGCCGAGTTCTTCTCGGTCCAGCGCAAGCACCGCATCGTCAGCTAGTCCGACGACCGATGCGGAGCGCAGCCGGGCGAGACTTACGCCTCGCCGGTGATCTGATCGGCGATCGCCTGCAGCGCGTCCAAGTCCGACACGTCGAACGGCAGTGACGGCACCCCCACCACCCGCACATGCGGATTGGCGCCGGTGAACCTGGACAGCAACCGGACTTCCCGCTTGGCGGTCAGCCCGCGATCGGCGTGGATCCGCAACACCGCCGCAGCCAATTCCTCGCCGGGTTCGGATTCCAGATACTCCGCGGCGTCGATGGCCCGTTCGACCGAGATAGAGCACAGCATGGGATGGGTCCGGTTGAGGATCAGCCCCGCAAGCGGCATTCCCTCCTCCGAAAGCCGGTCCACGAAGAACGTCGCCTCGCGCAGCGCGTCCGGTTCGGCGGCCGAGACCACGACGAACTGGGTCCCGCGCCTCTTGAGTAATTCGTAAGTGCGGTCGGCCTTCTCGCGGAAGCCGCCGAACGTCGAGTCCAGCGATTGCACGAAATTTGCCGCGTCGGAAAGCATCTGAGACCCGACGATGGCGGACACCGCTTTCATCGCCAAGCCCATCACCCCGGTCACCAGCTTGCCGAATCCGCGTCCGGGACCGAGGAACAGCTTCCACATCCGGCTGTCCATGAAACTGCCGAGCCGTTTGGGTGCGTCGAGGAAGTCGAGCGCGTTCCGCGACGGCGGGGTGTCCACCACCACCAGGTCCCAGCGGTCCTGAGCGAGCAACTGGCCCAGTTTCTCCATGGCCATGTACTCCTGGGTGCCCGCCAGCGACGTCGCAACCGTCTGATAGAACTTGTTCTCCAGAATCGCTTGCGCGCGTGTGGAATCCGAGTACTCCAGCACCATCTCGTCGAAGGTGCGACGCATGTCCAGCATCATCGCGAAGAGTTCGCCGCCCACCTCGGGGCCCAACGGCACCTGCTGCGGGGTGTTGCCGAGTTCCTTGATTCCCAGCGCCTGTGCGAGGCGTTTGGCCGGATCGATGGTCAACACCACCACCTTGCGGCCGTACTCGGCGGCGCGTAACGCCATCGCGGCGGCAGTGGTGGTCTTGCCGACGCCGCCCGCGCCGCAGCACACGATGACCCGGTTGGACTTGTCGGACAGGATGGACTTCATGTCCAGCGTCGGGGGTGCCGAACTCATCGTTGACCTTCCCTTGTCCCGCTAGCCGGGCTCGTTGCGGTGTCTCTGGCGCTCATCGGACGCCCTGCTGGGCAAGGGCACCGGCCAATTCGTAGAGGCTGCCGAGATCGACGCCGTCGGCGACGGTCGGCAGATCAAGCCTGGGCACGTGCAAGTTTTCGAGTTCGGTCGCGCTTTCCGTCCGGGCCTGAACCCGGCCGGCGTGCTCGATGGACTCCGTGAGCAACCCGGCGAAATCGTCCTCCGCCAACGTGATTCCGGACCGGGCCAGGCCCTCCCGTATCGCGTCGGCGTCGATCGCACCGGCTGCGGCGGGGCCGAGCGCATCGGCCGGCAGGAAGGCGGGGATGTTGCGGTTGACGATCACGCTGCCGATCGGCAAGTCGAGCGCTTGAAGTTCCTCGATCGCTTCGATGGTCTCCTGGATGGGCAACGACTCCAGCAGAGTGACGAGATGAATCGCGGTCTGTGGGGAATGCAGCAGGCGCACCACTCCTTCGGACTGCGAATGCACCGGACCGCCTTTGGCGATGTCGGCCAGCGCCTTGGTGACATCCAGGAACCGGGTGATGCGTCCGGTCGGCGGCGAGTCCACCACGATGGCGTCATAGACCGGTCGCTTGTCGGCGTCCAACCGGACGGTGGCTTCCTTGATCTTGCCGGTCAGTAACACGTCGCGCAGGCCGGGTGCCACCGTCGTCGCGAACTCGACGGCACCGACGCGCTTCATGGCTCGTCCGGCCATGCCCAGGTTGTAGAACATGTCGAGGTATTCCAGGAACGCCGCTTCGAGGTCGATCGCCATCGCGTTCACATGCCCGCCCCCGTCGGCGGTGGCTATCTTGATCTCCCCGTACGGCAACGGCGGAACGTCAAACAATTGCGCAATCCCTTGGCGCCCTTCGACTTCCACCAGCAAGACGCGACGGCCTCCCGCTGCCAGGGTCAATGCCAAGGCGGCCGCGACGGTGGTCTTACCGGTTCCGCCCTTGCCCGTGACGAAATGCAATCGGGCTTTGGTCAGGCGGTCTGGCCAGCCGACTTCGCGGCCCTCGGTCGTCGTGGTCGTCACCTCTGCCATGCTAACCAAGCCTGGGCTACCGCTCCGCAGAGTCGCAAAGTGCAAAGCAATTCGGGTGTTTGGCTGCGCGGGATAGGCTTTTGCTATGACCGAACGAACCACCTGGGAGTACGCGACTGTGCCGCTACTGACCCACGCCACCAAGCAGATCCTCGACCAGTGGGGTGCCGACGGCTGGGAGCTTGTCTCGGTGCTGACCGGGCCGACCGGAGAGCAGCACATCGCCTACCTGAAGAGGGCTAAGTGAGCGGCGCCGGCGGGCAGGAGCGCAGCGACTCGGGGTATGTCACCGACCGCCTCGCCGAGCTGGGTGTCGTCCTGCCCGCCGTGGCGGCGCCGCTGGCGGCCTATGTTCCCGCGGTCCGGACCGGCAATCTCGTCTACACCTCGGGTCAGCTTCCGCTGGAGGGCGGTCAGCCCACCCACTCGGGCAAGGTCGGCGCCGACGTGACGCCGGAGGAGGGCAAGATCGCGGCGCGCACCTGCGCGCTGAACGCACTTGCCGCGATCGACGCTCTGGTCGGAATCGACTCGGTCGTCCGGGTCGTCAAACTGGTCGGCTTCGTCGCATCCACACCGGGTTTCACCGGTCAGCCCGGCGTCGTCAACGGGGCATCGGAGTTCCTGGGCCAGGTGTTCGGCGATGCCGGGGCCCACGCCCGCTCCGCCGTCGGCGTTGCCGAGTTGCCGCTCGGGGTGCCGGTAGAGGTCGAACTCATCGTCGAGATCGCGAAGTAATCTGACCCACCCCGCGTACGGCGTGCTGCGGCCGGTCACCGAATCGGCCTCAGTGCTGCTGTGCAACAACCCGGGTCCGATGACCCTGGACGGGACGAACACCTGGGTGCTGCGCGGAGCCGGCAGTCGCGAGACGGTCGTTGTCGATCCGGGGCCCGACGACGCCGAGCACATCGCCCGGTTGGCGGACCTCGGCCCGATCCCGCTGGTTCTGATCAGCCATCGCCACGGCGATCACACCGACGGCATCGACGCCCTTGTCGATGCCACCGGCGCGACGGTCCGCTCGGTGGGCAGCGGCTTTCTGCGCGGCCTCGGCGGCTACCTGCGCGACGGCGAGGTGATCGACGCCGCCGGCCTGCGCATCCGGGTGGTCGCCACTCCCGGCCACACCGCCGACTCGGTCAGCTTCGCCCTCGACGACGCCGTACTGACCGCCGACACCGTGCTGGGCCGCGGAACGACCGTTCTCGATGACGAGGACGGCAGCCTGGCGGCGTATCTCGATTCCCTGCGTCGGCTGCGGGGCCTGGGCCGGCTCCGTGTCCTGCCCGGCCACGGCCCGGAACTCGACGACCTCGCTGCAGTCGCCGACATGTACCTGGCCCACCGGCAGAAGCGGTTGGAGCAGGTGCGTCAGGCGCTGCGAAGCCTCGGCGACGACGCCACCCCCCGCCAGGTCGTCGAGCATGTCTATGCAGACGTCGACGAAAAGCTTTGGTACGCAGCCGAATCCTCGGTCCGCGCGCAACTGGCGTACTTACGCGCCAGCTAAGAGTTGATTCATAAGTGTGCGAGCTCGGTGTTTCAGAGGTAGGCGACGGCGCGGGCGGCGAGATTGATCGCGTTGCTGCGTCGTCGGCGTTGGCGAGGTATCTGCCAGTCCTTCATGCGGGCCAGGATGTGTTCGATCCGTGCGCGGCGGCGGCGGTGTTCGGCCAGGTGGGCGGGGTCGTCTGTGGGTGGCAGTGTGGCGCCGGGCATGGAGCGGTAGCCGCCGTCGGTCAGTGTGGTGATTTCGGCGGGCAGGGTGATGGTGGCTTTGGCGATGACGATGTCGTTGCGGTTACCGGGCCAGGCATTGGCTGCGTGCACGATCCGGCGATGGAGGGTGGCCATCACCTCAATGTTGACCGTGCGGCGGTAGTTCTTGCTCGGTCGGGTGATGGACTGGTCGTGGACCGGGATGAGGGTTCCGTCCAAGAGCAGGGTGTCGGTGCTGTCGAATTGGTCGGGGACGAACAGCCCGGCGACGGCGGCGGTGAGATCGCGGATGATTCGGTGGGCGGTGGGCTGGCTGATGTCGAAGGTGGCCGCCAGGGCGCGTTCGGTGAGGTTGGTGCGCAGCGCGACCAGCGTCGCATCGACACCCATGGTGAGCGGCCGGTCGTGCTCACCTCGCATGTCACCGCCACCCCGGCCCAGCGGCAGGCCACGGTGCGGGAGGCCACGAAGGCCCGCGACCGGATGCGGGCTCTGGACCGCTCCCGGCGCGCGACCAATGCCAGCCAGTACCGGCTGTCACCACACCAGCAGGCCCGCGCCGAGCGCCGTGCCGCTGCTGGGTTGCCTGCCAGGACCGTCGATACCCCCGCCGGCGCCCGGGTGGCCACCAGTGCGGGCATCCCCGTCCAGGCCTACCGCAAAGATGTTGTGTCCCAGGCCTACCGGGATCTGCGCGCCGATCACGCCGCGGCCGCATCAGCGACCGCCCGACGCAAGGACTCCCTCGCCCGCCAGACCGCGCAGGCGATCGTCGCCGCCCACGGCCCCCACCTCATCACCGAGGACGTCGATGTGCGGACCTGGGCGCGGCGGTGGGGCCGCGGGATCGCCGCGTTCACCCCCGGCCGGATGCTGACCCGCCTGGCCGGCGAGTGCGCCGCCGCCGGCGGCGGCTTGCTCAAGGCGTCGACGTTCACCACCGCTCTGTCCCAAAACTGCACCTGCGGTGCCCGCATCAAAAAGAACCTCTCCCAGCGCTGGCACGCCTGCCCCTGTGGCATCGAAGGTGACCGCGACATCGTCTCCGCGGCGATGGCCGCCACCGTCGCGTTCACCGACACCTCCGACCCGCGCACCGCACGCATCGACGACAACCAGCGCCGGCGACTGCACGACACCGTGCTCGCCGGGCGCGTCCACGACATCCCGGTCACCCGGGAAACGGCCCAGCACGAGGGGCCGGTCCGGTCAACCATCCACCACAACCCGACACCGGGCGCTGGTGAGGATGGCAGCAACCCTGGGGCCCCTGCCGGACAAGGGGAACGCCCCGCCCTACCCCGCAACAGACCCCACGGCTACACCTGGGGACGTCGGCGGACCAGGCGAACAAGCACAGACCCAACGATTCAACAGTCCGCACCAGCCGACGTATGAATCAACTCTTAGCGAGCCCGCCGTGCAAGCCGCTCGGAATCGCAGATCAGCACGCTCTTGCCCTCCAGGCGAATCCAGCCGCGGTGGGCGAAATCGGCCAGCGCCTTGTTGACGGTCTCCCGGGATGCCCCGACGAGCTGGGCGATCTCCTCCTGGGTCAGATCGTGCGTGACGCGCATCGCGCCACCCTCCTGCGTGCCGAAGCGCTGCGCCAACTGCAGAAGCTGCTTGGCCACGCGGCCCGGCACGTCGGTGAAGATCAGGTCGGCCAGGTTGTTGTTGGTGCGCCGCAGCCGTCGTGCCAGCACCCGCAGGAGTTGCTCGGCGATCTCGGGCCGGTCGGCAATCCAGGCGCGCAAGGCATCCCGGTCCATGGACACCGCGCGGACTTCGGTGATGGTGGTGGCACTCGACGTCCGCGGCCCCGGGTCGAAGATCGAGAGTTCGCCGAACATGTCCGACGGGCCCATGATCGTCAGAAGATTCTCCCGGCCGTCGGGGGAGCGGCGGCCGATCTTCACCTTGCCGGACATGATGATGTAGAGCCGGTCGCCGGGCTCGCCCTCGTTGAACACGGTGTGGCCGCGCGGGAAATCCACGGGCTGAAGCTGTTTGGTCAGAGCGGAAACCGCGTTGGGGTCAACCCCCTGGAAGATTCCGGCCCTGGCCAGGATCTCGTCCACGTTTCCCCTTCGCACTGGTCTCTGATTAAAAACCCGCAGACGCCGCTGACCACCCCTTTGTAGGGCGGTCCCGAACTTGAAGCCACGCTACACAGAATCGGCGGGTCCGGTTGGTTGAAACTACGGATTCGCCTCAGCACGCGCGCACAGCCGGGTGGGTAGGCCCGGCTCGTCGGCCAGGACCGGCGACATCGTTTCGCGCCGTGGCACATAGGTTCCCAGATTCTTCAACGGCAGCGGCAACGGCGCGGTCCGTTCCCGTGCCGCCTCCCGCGCTGCTTCCCGTGCCGTCCTGGCCAGTTGTTCGAGGCGCGCGACGAACTCGGCCGCGGTCGGTCTGTCCCCCTGCAGCAGAGTCTCCAACCGCTGCAGACCGACAGTGCCGAACATCAGAAGTCCGGGAAAACTCACCGCGACCAACCAGGACATAGCCGGGAAGTTAACCGGCGTCAGATCTCATCGGGATCACGAAATGCCACCGTTCTGTCGGCGGTCGGTACCCTGGCAGAAGTGACGGCGGGTGCGGCCGGGTCCGGCGTGGCCAAGGCTTCAAAATGGGACACCGAAACAAGGCTCGGTCTCGTCCGGCGGGCCCGCCGGATGAACCGCACGTTGGCGGTCGCTTTCCCGCACGTCTACTGCGAACTGGACTTCACCAACCCTCTCGAACTGGCGGTCGCGACCATTCTTTCCGCGCAGAGCACCGACAAAGGGGTCAACCTCACCACGCCGGCGCTGTTCGCGAAGTACCGGACCGCCCGCGACTACGCACAGGCCAACCGGGCGGAAGTGGAGGAGCTGATCCGTTCCACCGGCTTCTACCGCAACAAGGCCAACTCGCTGATCCGGCTTGGCCAGGAACTCGTCGAACGCTTCGGCGGCGAGGTTCCCGGAAACATGGCTGACCTGGTGAGCCTGCCCGGAGTGGGCCGCAAAACGGCCAACGTCATTCTGGGCAACGCGTTCGACATTCCCGGCATCACCGTCGACACCCACTTCGGCCGGCTGGTCCGGCGCTGGGCCTGGACGGCCGAAACCGATCCGGTGAAGGTCGAGTTCGCCGTCGGAGAGCTGATCGAGCGCCGCGAATGGACGTTATTGAGTCATCGGGTCATTTTTCATGGCCGCCGGGTCTGCCACGCCCGCAAGCCGGCGTGCGGAGTGTGCGTGCTGGCCAAGGACTGCCCGTCCTATGGCACCGGCCCCACCGAACCGCTGATCGCCGCTGAACTGGTCCGTGGACCGGAGACCGAACACCTGCTGTCACTTGCCGGGCTGTAGCTCCGACGATGAGGACCTCGACCCGGTGGACGGTGGCGGTACTGGCGGTGCTGGCAACGTTGACGGTGGCGTTTGCGCTGGAAACCCGCGAGGCCGCGGTGCCGGCCGGGCAACCATCGGCCCAGGTCGCACGGACTCACCGCGATTCCGATACCCCCGAGGCGCTGGCTGAACCTCGACGTCGCGCCGACCTGCCGCCCTGCCCCGCTGCGAAGGGCGGTTCCGGCCCGGCTCGACTGCGCGGCGTCGTAGTGGAGTGCGCTGCCGACGGCACGAGCGTCGACGTGGGCCCCGCCCTGGCGAACCGTCCGGTGGTGCTGAATCTGTGGGCCTACTGGTGCGGACCGTGCGCCGAGGAACTGCCGGCCCTGCAGGCATACCAGCGCCGAGTGGGCAACGCGGTCAGCGTGGTGACCGTGCACCAGGACGAGAACGAGACCGCGGCACTGGTGCGGATGGCCGAACTGGGGGTGCGCCTTCCGGTGTTGCAGGACGGCCGGCGCAGCATCGCCGCCGCGCTCGGCGTGCCGAACGTGATGCCTGCGACGGTCGTGTTGCGGGCGAACGGTAGCGTGGCGGCAGTGTTGCCCGAGCCGTTCACCAGCGCCGACGGGATCGCAGCAGCGGTGGAGTCGGCGCTGCGGTGAAACCCGAGGACCCCGCATTCCCCGGGCTGCTCCGGCCGCAGGACCGTCCGCCGTGGTTGGCGCCACTGGTCGACAACGTGCACGGCGTTCCCGACGCCTACCGTCGCAGGGTCCCGCCGGAGGTGCTGGCCGCCATCACCGGTGTGCAGGGCACCGCTCCCGGGGCGCGTGACGCCGCCGTGCTGGTGCTCTTTTCCGGGCCGCATGCCGAATCGGAGCCCGGCGTGGTCCCTGGCGATGCCGACCTGTTGTTGACGGTTCGGGCCGGGACGCTGCGCCACCACGCCGGCCAGGCGGCGTTCCCGGGCGGAGCCGCCGATCCCGACGACGCCGGACCGGTGCACACTGCGCTGCGCGAGGCATGGGAAGAGACCGGCCTGGAACCCCGGCGGTTGCAGCCGCTGGCGACGCTGGAGCGAATGTTCATCCCGCCGTCGGGATTTCACGTCGTCCCCGTCCTGGCCTATTCCCCGGATCCGGGACCGGTGATGGTCGTCAACGAATCGGAGACGGCGATCGTCGCGCGGGTTCCGTTGCGCGCCTTCGTCAATCCCGAGAACCGGCTGATGGTCTACCGGACCGGAGGTGGCGTGCGCTACGCCGGTCCGGCCTTCCTGCTCAACGAGATGCTGGTGTGGGGCTTCACCGGTCACGTCATCTCGGCGATGCTCGACGTCGCCGGATGGGCCCAGCCGTGGGATGCCGATAACGTACGGGAGTTGGACGAGGCGATGGCGCGCGTCGGTGGCGATAGTGAGGGACGGTTGTGACGAGTTCGCAGTGGCTGGACATCGCGGTGATCGGCGTTGCGCTGATAGCGGCGATTTCCGGGTGGCGATCGGGTGCGTTGGGATCACTGATGTCGTTCGTGGGCGTCGTGCTGGGCGCCATCGCCGGCGTGATGCTCGCCCCGCACATCGTCAGCCATGTGCATTCGCCCCGCGGCAAGCTGTTCACCGCATTGTTCCTGATCCTGGCTCTGGTGGTGATCGGTGAGGTGGCTGGCGTCGTTCTCGGCCGGGCGGTGCGTGGGTCGATTCGCAGCGGCCCGTTCCGGGTGTTCGACTCCATCATCGGGGTGGCCCTGCAACTGGTGGTCGTGCTCGTCGCGGCATGGCTGCTCGGCAGCCCGCTCACATCGTCGAGTCAGCAGAACCTGGCCACGGCGGCGCGGGGCTCGAAGGTGATCTCCGAGGTCGACAAATACGCCCCCGAGTGGTTGCGGTCGGTGCCGAAGCGGATGTTGGCACTGTTCAGCACATCGGGTCTGCCGGAGGTGCTCCAGCCGCCGGGCGGCACCTCGATCCAGGCTGTCGACCCGCCGGATCCGTCACTGGCAGACGGCCTGGTGGTGTCCAAGTCCAAGCCCAGCGTCGTCAAGATCCGCGGCGTCGCGACGGCCTGCCAAAAGGTCCTTGAGGGAACGGGTTTCGTCATCGCGCCCAACCGGGTGATGTCCAATGCGCACGTCGTCGCCGGATCGGACAGCGTGACGGTGGAGGCCGAGGGCAAGAAGTACGACGCGACGGTGGTGTCCTACGACCCGAGCGCCGACATCTCCATCCTCGACGTGCCGAACCTTCCGCAGGAGCCGTTGGTGTTCGCCGAGGAGCCGGCGAAGACCGGTACCGATGCGGTGGTGCTGGGCTATCCGGGCGGCGGCGAATTCGCCGCCACTCCGGCGCGGGTCCGGGAGATCATCGAACTCAGCGGCCCGGACATCTACAAGACGACCACCGTCAACCGCGAGGTCTACACCATCAGAGGACTTGTCCGGCAGGGCAATTCAGGTGGACCCATGATCAACCGCGCAGGGAAGGTCATCGGGGTGGTGTTCGGCGCCGCCGTTGACGACAACGACACCGGTTTCGTCATGACCACCGACGAGGTGTCCCGTCAGTTGGCGAAGATCGGCAACACCGCGAAAGTGCCCACCGGCGCCTGCGTCAACGGATAGCGCTGTGCTGTAAGGCTTTCAGGAGCCGTTCAGGAAACGCTGCAACAGCGCGTTGACCTCGGCCGGCGACTCTTCGTGCGCGTAATGGCCCGCGTGCGCCACGCTCGCGAACCGGCCGTGGGCGGCATACCGCCGGCTGCGGTCGACCGGATCGGCCAGCACGTAGGGATCTGCCTCGCCGCGCAGGTGCAGCAGTGGAACATCGAGTTGCCGGTCCATCAGTTTCATGAACCGCCGGCCTTCGGCGCGTAGTTGGCTACGGACCGCCCAGCGTTGATACTCCAGTGCGGAGTGCGCCGCCGACGGAATCTGGATCGCCTGGCGCAGGTGTGCGATGGTCTCGGAGAAGTCCTCGGAGGCAACCCATTTGGCGGACGCTCGACTGCGCACCAGCCTCTCCAGGTCGACCGCGTCGTGTCGGGTGAGCAGGTGTTCGGGCCATCGGGGCAGCTGGTAGCCGAGCAGACTGGGCAGCAGGGCGCGGCGCTGATCGGGGCATGCCAGAACCGACCGCTTCAACGCCGCCGGGTGCGGCGAGCTGATGAGTCCGACGGCCTGCACCACCCTGGGGTGCAGCACCGCGGTTGCCCAGCAGACCAGCCCCCCGTCGGCGTGGCCGATGAGGGTCGCCGAGGTGTGTCCCAAGGCGCGGACCAGGCCGGCGGTGTCGCCGGCCAGAGTCCAACCGTCATAGCCGCGCGGCGGCTTGTCGCTTCCGCTGTAGCCGCGCAGGTCCACGGCCACCACCCGGGCCCCCGACAAGCCGGTCAACTGGTGGCGCCAGGACCACCAGAACGAGGCGAACCCGTGCAACAGGATCACTAGCGGCCGGGCCGTGGTCGGCGTGTCGTCGTCGCCCGGCAGTGCCTCGACGCACTGGAACCGGATCCCGTTGGCGTGGACGTCGTGGTGACGCCACGGACCCGCGATGCGGGTGACCGACGGGTCCGGCTGCGCCATCACCAGCCCGACGGGTCGCCGGGCTGGTGGTCGTGCTCGTGCTCGGGTGTGACGGGCAACCCGGTATCGGCAAAAATGGCTGCGGTCGGATCGTCCGTGGCATCGCGATAGACAACGTGCACGGGTGGGATCGGACCGGTTGGTTCGTCGGAATAGACCACCGTTTCGTCGGTGTAGCTCTCCTCGGTGTAGATCACCACCGTGTCGTCGGAGTCGGAGTCGGTGGCTATGGCGTCGGTGTAGGACGCCGGTTCGTAGCGCACCGGCTCGTCGGAGTAGGCGGTCTCGTCGGAGTACGCCTCCGGCGCGGGGTAGACCGTCTCCGCGGCATAGGTGGTCGTGTCGTCGGCGGTGTCATAAGTTACCGCCGGCTCGGCATAGACCGTCGGCTCCTCGTATACCTCAATCGCGGTGACGGGCGCCGCTGCCACGGCGGCGGAGGTGGGCTGCCGGACCGGCGTGGGGGCGACGGCCGGGCGGGGCTTGGGCGCTGCGGCCGGGGCTACGGCCCGCGCGGCCGGTGCCGCCGGGGTCACGGGGGCGGCGGCCGAGTGGGCCGCACCGGTGAATTTCTGCAGCCCGGGGGTGAGCGCCGCGGTGGTTTCCTTGACCGACTCGATGGTCTGCTGCGGCCCCCGGATGCGCCGGACCTTGCGGTAACCGAGGAAGGCGAACGCGGCCGTCACGAGCAGCATCAGCAGGAACACGATCAGGAACGCGGCCCATCGCCACAGCCAGGTGTCGAGCAATTCGGCCAGGAAGAAGAACAGGAAGAAAGTCGAGTAGAGCAGCACGACGAGGGCCACGATGAAGAAGACACTGCCGGTCAGTCCCTTTTTCACATCGCGGGTGATCTCGGCCTTCGCCAGTTCGACCTCGGCGCGGACCAGCGTCGACATCTGCGCGCTCGCGTCCCTGACCAGATCGCCGATCGAGGGATTGTCCGGCATGGCGTGGGGGTCAATCAGCGGAATGGAGGTCACCGTGTCGGGCACCCCATTCTTGCGATCCCGTTTGCTCACGACAGTCCTCCAGGGCTCGATTGGCGTTCCACGCGGGGCCGATGGTGTTCCACGCCGGGGGTAGATGTGGTCGCGGTTCATGTTGCCATGTCGGACCCGCGGACGGAGTACCCCGCGCCTTGTTGCGGATGTTACTGATGTTGCAGGAGTAAACTAGAAAACCGGGTGGGACAACCGTTGGAGGTATCCGTGAAGTCTGCGCTTCAGATGTGGCGTACGGCAGGCGCCGCGATTCTTGGACCGACCCTCGTCGTCTCCGCCGTCCTGGCCGCCTCGCTCCCGGCGCCGGCGATTGCCGGGGCAGCAGACAAGGTGCCGATGGGCGGTGGCGCCGGAATCGTGATCGACACCGACACCTACTGCACCCTGACCGCGATCGGCACCGACAAAACCGGTGCGCTGATCGGGTTCACCTCCGCCCACTGCGGTGGACCCGGCGCCCAGATCTCCGCCGAAGGCGCCACGGACCGCGGCGTGATCGGCACCATGGTGGCCGGCAACGACGGACTCGACTACGCCGTCATCCGTTTCGATCCGGCAAAGGTGCAACCGGTCTCCAACTGGAACGGCTTCGCGATCGACGGCATCGGCCCCGACCCGGCATTCGGTCAGGTGGCCTGCAAGCTCGGCCGCACCACCGGCTACTCCTGCGGGGTGACGTGGGGTCCGGGTCAGAGTCCGGGCACCATCGTCAATCAAGTGTGCGGCCGGCCGGGGGACTCCGGCGCCCCTGTGACGGTCAATAACAAGCTGGTCGGGATGATCCACGGCGCGTTCACGGACGGCCTGCCGACGTGTGTCATCAAGTACATCCCGCTGCACACCCCGGCCATCACCATGTCGATGAACGCCATCCTGGCCGACCTGGCGGCCAAGGATCGGCCCGGTGCGGGCTTCGTCCCGACGCCCGGTGTACCGCCGGCACCCGCCTGAGGCTTCGCCGGAACCACCGACTGTCACCCGCCATAATCCCCGGCATGGCCGATCACCCGCCCGCGGGCGCACCGATTCCGACGCACGCCGAACTCTTTTTGGCGTTCTTCAGGATCACACTCTCCGGGTTCGGTGGTGCTCTGCCATGGGCGCGACGAATGCTGGTCGAACAGAAAGAGTGGTTGACGCCGCAGGAGTTCAACGATGTCTACGCTCTCTGCCAGCTACTGCCGGGGCCCAATGTGGTGAATCTCGCGGCAATCTTCGGCTCGCGGGCGCGGGGCGCCGGCGGCGCGATCGCCGCGTGGGCAGGTTTCCTGCTGCTGCCCTTCTCGGTGATGGTGGCAGCCGCGGTTCTATACGGGAGCTACGGCGAAGTCCGGGCGGTGCGCGGGGTGCTGTCCGGCATGGCACCTGCTGCCGCGGGCCTGCTGCTGGCAACCGCCGCCAAGATGGCGGTGCCGATCTTCCGGCGCCGGGGGGCCGCGGCCGCCATCGTCGTCGCCGTGGCGCTTGCGATCGGCGTCATGGGCTGGCCGCTGCTGTATGTACTGCTGGCCCTCACCCCCTTGAGCATCATGGCAAGCGCTTGGACGGCGCGGCGATGAACCACGACGCACTACTGGCCACCCTGGCAGTCCAGTTCGCGATCATCGCCCTGCTGTCGTTCGGGGGTGCGAACGCCGTGCTGCCTGAAATGCACCGTCAGGCAGTCGAACTGCATTCCTGGGTCAACGAACATCAGTTCGCCGATATGTTCGCGATCTCACGGGTGGTCCCCGGGCCCAACGTCATGATCGTCACGCTGATCGGATTTCATCTCGCGGGCTTCCTCGGCGCGCTCGTCGCGACTCTGGCGATGTGCGGCCCCACCGCGGTCGTGGCTTACGTCTTCGGCCGGGCCTGGAATCGGTTCAAGCATGCCCGGTGGAGGGCGGTCGCCGAGGCCGGGCTGGCCCCGATCTCGGTGGGCCTCGTTGCGGCGAGTGGCATCGTCCTGACCATGACGACCAGTGTCAGCATCCCTGCCGCCCTGACGGTGTTCGGCACTGCTGCGATGACTTACTGGACGCGGTGGAGTCCGCTCTGGGCGATCGGGGCCGGGGCGTTCCTCGGCCTGGCCGGCCTGATCTGACCCCGTCGAACGGCGGTACTAGTTCGCCTTGCTGGCGCGGATCGCTTCGAAGACCGTCGGATCGAGCAGCGTCGAGGTGTCGCCGAGTGGGCGGCCCTCGGCGACGTCACGCAGCAGTCGCCGCATGATCTTGCCGCTTCGGGTCTTCGGCAACTCGGGTACGACGTGGATCTCGCGCGGCTTGGCGATCGGTGAGATCTCCTTAGCCACCTCGGCGCGCAACTCGGCGACCATGTCGCGCGTCGACATGTCCTCGTCGGCGCTCTCCTTGAGGATGACGAAGGCGCAGATGGCCTGGCCGGTCTGCTCATCGGAGGCGCCCACGACGGCGGCCTCGGCCACACCGGCATGGCCCACCAGCGCGGACTCCACCTCGGCGGTCGAGATCCGGTGCCCGGAAATGTTCATCACGTCGTCGATGCGGCCGAGCACCCAGACTTCGCCGTCGGTGCCGTAGCGGGCGCCGTCGCCCGCGAAGTACCAGCCCTGCTCGCCGAAGCGCTCCCAGTAGGTTTCGACGAACCGCTCGTGGTCGCCCCAAATCCCACGGAGCATCGACGGCCAGGGCTTGTCGAGCACGAGATAGCCGGTGACCGGTTCGCCGTCCTCAGTGGCGGGCGGGAGTTCGTTGCCGTTGTCGTCGACGATCTTCGCCGAGATGCCGGGCAGCGGACGCATGGCTGAACCGGGCTTGCAGACGGTGACGCCGGGAAGCGGCGCGATCATGGCCGCCCCGGTCTCGGTCTGCCACCAGGTGTCGACGATGGGAGCCTGGTCGCCGCCGAACACCAGGCGATACCAGCGCCATGCCTCGGGATTGATGGGCTCGCCCACCGATCCAAGGAGCCGCAGGCTGGACAGATCATGCTCGAACGCCAAATCGCGGCCCCACTTCATGAAGGTCCTGACCAGGGTGGGCGCGGTGTAATAGATAGTGACGCCGTACTTTTCGATGACCTGGAAGTGCCGATGCTCGTCGGGGGAGGCGGGTGTTCCCTCGTAGAGGATCTGGGTCGTGCCGTTGGACAGTGGACCGTAAACGATGTAGCTGTGGCCGGTGACCCAGCCGATATCGGCGGTGCACCAGTACACGTCGGTCTCCGGCTTGATGTCGAAGACGTAGTTGTGTGTGTAGGACGCCTGCGTCAGATATCCGCCCGAGGTGTGCAGAATTCCCTTGGGCTTGCCGGTGGTTCCGGAGGTATAAAGCAGGAACAGCGGATGTTCGGAGTCGAACGCGGCCGGGGTGTGGTCGGTGGAGGCCTCATCGACGGTTTCGTGCCACCACAGGTCACGGCCGTCGATCCAGTCAATGTTGATTCCGGTGCGATTCACCACCAGGACGTGTTCCACCGACGGTTGGCCCGCCACCGCCTCGTCGACCGCGGCCTTCAGCGATACGGCACTACCGCGGCGGTACTGGCCGTCGGTGGTGATGACGAGCTTCGCCTGGGCGTCCTCGATTCTGGCCCGCAACGCCGAGGCGGAGTATCCGCCGAAGACGACCGAGTGCATGACGCCGAGCCGGGCGCAGGCCAGCATGGCCACGATCGCTTCCGGCACCATCGGCATGTAGATGGCCACCCGGTCACCGGCCACCAGGCCCAGATCGGTCAGCGCGTTGGCGGCCTTGCACACTTCGTCCTTCAGTTGGGCGTAGGTGATGGTGCGCTCATCACCGAGCGGTTCGCCCTCCCAGTGGATGGCGACGCGGTCGCCATTACCGGCCTCGACGTGCCGATCGACGCAGTTGTAGGCGACGTTCAGTTTGCCGCCCACGAACCACTTCGCCACCGGTGCGCCGGACCAGTCGAGCACCTCGGAGAACGGGGTTTCCCAGGCAAGCCGGTTGGCCTGTTCGGCCCAGAAGGAAAGCCGGTCGGCCTCGGCCCGGTCGTAGAGATCCGCCGTCGCGTTCGCGTTCGCCGCGAATTCTTCCGATGGGGGATAGAGCGTCGGAACATCGGTGTTCGGAACATCGGTGTGCGCCTCGGTCATGGATGTGAGCGTAATCACTCCCGAAAACCTGTTGCGCGGGTACGCCGGGCTGATCGCCGGACGGCGGATGCGGCGCGGCGAACGGCCATCCAGCCTCCGCCAGCGGTCCTCCTGCGTGACCGCGACCGGCTGGTACTAGCGTGGGCCGCCGTGACACCCCGACAGCGAGACCTCCTCGCGCCGCTGCTGGATCTGCCTGGTGTGGCCGATGCCGCAGAGGCTGCGCGC
This sequence comes from uncultured Actinomycetes bacterium, assembly GCA_903877095.1. GTDB lineage: Bacteria > Actinomycetota > Actinomycetes > Mycobacteriales > Mycobacteriaceae > Mycobacterium. The sequence continues at coordinate 31,693 of CAIRCP010000142.1, forward strand.
AGCGCACTCGGCAAGTCCCACCGCCACCGCGCGAATCTGCGGAACTGGTCGGTGACCGCCGCAGAGTCGACGGTTCGTGGCGCACGGTCGTCCTCGGCGCTCGACGGGGGCGGGATTGACCTCGAGGCCGCCTCCGGTTCGGCGGACCCGGTCCTGGCCGGTGCACTGCGCGCGGGGCAGGCGATCGAGGGTGGTGCGACCAATCTGGTGGGAACTTGGCCGCGGGCTCCGCTGCAGGCGCTCGCCCGGCTGCACGCCCTGGCGGCGGCGGATCTTGTGGACGATGACGCCGCCCTCGGCAGGCCCCGGCAGAGCCCCGAGCTGGCAGCCCGGCTGGATCTGATGACGCGGCTGGTGACCGGTGGCAGCTCCGCCCCGGCTCCCGTGCTCGCCGCCGTCGCGCATGGCGAGATGCTGTCCCTGGCTCCCTTTGGCAGCGCGGACGGTGTTGTGGCGCGGGCTGTTTCGCGTCTGGTCACCATCGCGACCGGACTTGATCCACATGGCCTGGGAGTGCCCGAGGTCTACTGGCTGCGTCGGCCGGATGAGTACCGGGATGCGGCGGCCGCCTTTGCCGGCGGACAGCCCGACGGCGTTGGCGCGTGGGTGCTCATGTGCTGCCGCGCGCTGGAAGACGGTGCGCGCGAAGCCTTGTCGATCGCAGAGGCAGTCGCCGACCAGCCCCGGCGGGAGCAGTAGTCCCGGGACCCCTACCGATCCCTGTGCCATCACAGCAAAGCGGGCGGCGCTCCGAAACGTGTTCGGCTCGCCGCCCGCTAGCACGGTGTGCGAGTTACCAAGCGTGCTAGGTGGGTTGCGTGGGTGGCCTCGGCGACTTTGCATTCTGCCTCGGGGTCAACACTTCGGATGGAGCCGGTTGATCCGTCTGGAGTTATGCAATTGCGCAGGCCCGCAACACTTTTGCCATCTTCGCGGCTTGCTTCGCGTGGGTACTCGTATCCGTGCTGGATGCTTGGATTCGGGAAGTAGAACCTTCTCTTCCGGTCCTACCTTGGCCTTCACCAAACTTCCGTGACTCCTTTGTACTACGTGATGGCAGTCACAGCAAGAGCAAAACGCAGATCGGTTGAACACGGGCGAAGAAATCGCCGTCGCGTACGCCAGTCGGCGCCTCGGGTGAGGCCCGTCGGCGCTTCGGGTGCCCGGCGCTGACATTGGAAACCGGACTTTCACATTCACGAGTCGCGCGGGGGTAGAGGCGCTGACTCGGGCGCCAGGCGCAGGCCGTCGCCCCCAATCCGGCCGAGGGCAAAATTGGCAGATCAAGACACGTGTCCGAGGCTGCAGATTCACAGGAAATGCCCGTCAGTTCACAGGTGCGAAATGCCGAGGTGCCTCACCTAAAAGTGAGCGCGAAGTAGTGGCTGGTGCCTCACGCATGGTGAGCGCGTGGGGGGCTTGCGCTACTTCGTCTTGGTCAATCGGTTGATTGACGGTTGCAATG
>CAIRCP010000143.1 GCA_903877095.1 uncultured Actinomycetes bacterium
AAGAAAGCGGGCCCTCCTCGAAAATTTGCTGGATGGTTATAAGGGACCACCAGCATCGAGGAAGGCCCGCCCTCAATGGCGGAGCCACACAGTGAGCACTTTCGATGAGCAGAACTGAGCAGTTTCAATGAGCGCCGTCACACCAGGCGGCCACTTACGCCACGCGAGCTTCAAAGGCCTTCTGCCAACAGGCGAGAGCGCCGATTTCGCCGCTCAGCGCCGTTAAGGGTCGACCCCGTGATACGAATCGCCAAGCGTCGCTGGGTTTGACGATTGCCAAAGTTGTCTGGCTGCAGGCAGCATCGACCGTCTCTTGTTGCAGCAGAAGCTGGTGCCAGCCCGATTTTGGCTGCTCGACGAGCTGCACCCGGATGGCCGGGACCGCTCGGAACATCTCGGTGCCCGGGGCTACTGCTACGGTCGCGAGATGACCGGCCGGCGTTTCTTACAGGAACGGATGATTGATGGTGGTTAGCCTCATTGCCGTTCGCCCGGGTTGCGTCCCATCGTCGGTGTAAATGGCGGCGGACTCGGTTCCTGGTTGGTGATGTTAGTCGGACTGCCGACGGAACCAGGCCGGTGTCCGTTCAGAGCGGGATTACTGGATGCCGGTCAGGTTGGCGCCGGTCAGGTTGGCGCCGGTCAGGTGGGCGCCGGTCAGCAAGGCGTATTCCAGGTTGGCGCCGGTCAGGTTGGCGCCGGACAGTTCGGCGCCGGACAGGTAGGCGTAGCCAAGGTAGGCGCCTGTCAGGTCGGCGCCAGACAGGTCGGCGTAGCCCAGATTGGAGTAGCCCAGATTGGCGGAGGTCAGGTTGGCGGTGGCCAGACCGGCGCCGGCCAGGTGTTGACCGGCGTTGAGTATGCAGACGATGCCGTCACTGTCGATGCGGACGCGATTTCGGGTGTTGGTCTGCATGGTGACGGAATGGTCGTCGCGATGAGGTGTTGGTCGTCGTGGTGACGGCCGTTCGCAAACGTGCCAACGATGCCCTCAACTGGCACGTGGGGGTCGGAGATGGGGTCAGCCCGGCGGGGCCAAGAGGCGACCGCGGGTGTACATCCCGATCAGCGTCCAGGGCGGGTGCTCGACGACGTATCGGTGGCGGTCCCAGTAGGCGGCCCGCCGACAGAATCGACAGCGTGTGGTGCAGCAATTTCCGGGTCAACTGCCATGAATGTGGGTGACCTCATGTGTGGTAGGGAAGTTCGAGGGTGACCGGTCCGCAGACGAGCGCGGTCAGGATTGCAGCCGCGTCATCGGTGTCGGCGGGGGCGTCGCCGCGGTTGTCGACGCGGCGCGCCTGGCGCGCATGTAGGACTCGCCGCTTTGTTTCTGGGCAGCGCGGGCACGGCTTTTATGAGCGTTGCTGGTCATCAGCGAAACAGCCCCTTCCAAAGGTATGTCACAGCAGCCCGCATCTGCCGAGACTCTTCGTCCGGGTGGGTGCGCGGTAGCCCTTGGCTTTGTCCCAGTCGTTGGTGTGGTCGACGGCGATGCGGGCAGTCGGCCTCTGCTGGGAGTCGCGCCGCCGCGGCGGCGGCACTGCCGGTCAATCTACCAGACCGGAAGACAGAAATCCATGATATCTATAGATGGAATGGAGAGGATGGGTTGATGGCGGGTAGGAAACAGCGGGCGTGGTGGTTTAGGCCCTTGTGGGATGTCGATGCCGTGGCGTTGCACCTGGGCATCCAGGCGTCGTCGGTGCGGCGGTATCTGACCGATCACAGCGGCTTTCCCGAGCCGGCCGAGCAGCGTGGTGGGCGGAACTACTGGACCCCGGCGGCGGTCTTCCGGTATTTGGCGGCCACCCAGTCGCGCGGGTACGAGCGTGTCCCGCGGCTGTGCCCGCTGGCCGATGACCTCTCCCCCGCACTGTTCGTTGGCAGCGACGTCGCGCGGACCCGTGGGTCAACCTATGTGGTGCACACCTGGGAGCCCAGCGACGACCGCGGCCCGGTCGGGGTCGCGTACTGCGTGGATTTCCAGCGCTGCCACCCCGACGACGCCAGCCATCTGTTGTCGCTGCGTCCGGACCTCACGGCCCTGGCCCTGCCGTCGGATATCGCCACTATCGCCGACGGGCCGGACGATGCCGTTCAGCCGAAGATTGCCGTCGCCGACCCGGCCGGGACGGGGTGGTACCCGTGGCAGGCCGGCTGGCTGGACCTCGCCGCCCTCGTGCAGGTCGATGTGCCGTGGTGGTCGCGCGGGTTAACCGATGTCGAGGCCATGAACGCCTGGCGCCCCGGCAGCCCGACGGCCCAGCTGCGGCCGCAGGTTGCCGACTTCACCGGCGAGCATTTCCGGCGGTGCCGCCCCCGTGACGGCTCGACCGCCGACCGGGCGCTCGCTGCCCTGGCCGATGCCACCGACACACAGCTGGCGTTCGATTTGGGCCTGTGGCCGTCCGGCCACGACAGCTTCCCGAACCAGCCCGGTCTGCGCCATGCCGCTGTCGCTGTCGTGGGCGCCCAACCGCCCACCCCGGCAACACCGGAGGTGATCAGCGCTGCGCTGCGCCACCGGATCAGCGACCACGGCCTGGCGGTGCGTGCCGTGCAAACAGGGAAAACGTGGGAGGTCTTGCGGGCGGCCATCACCTACGAACTGGTGGTGATCGACCGGGATCGGTGTTCCCGGTTGGCCCACGAGTGGTGCAACCGGCTGGTTCCCGCAGACCCCGGGGACCGCAGCGAGATCGGCTACCACTGGGTGAGGTGGGTCGTTGGCTGTATGGATGGTCAGCCGCCCTACCGGTGTTGGCGCGATCCACTCAACGTCGCGGTGTGGGCGATCAGCTCCGCGGACGGCACGGTCTACGCCACGGTCGGCACCCGGATGCCGGCCCGCGGCCGGGTCGAGGAGATCGCGATCGAGGACCGGCGGACCTTCTTCCGCGACAGCGCAGGCAACACCTTCCCGCTGCCGTTCAGCGACGGCACCACCTACCGGACATCGGGTGGCTCAGCCAGTGACTTAACCGCCGCGATCCTGGCGCTGCTCGACGATGCGGGCAAGGACGTCTACCGCTGCCACCTCGACGTCGACATTCTCGACACCCAGGCGACCGGTCTCTACGAGACCATTCTGGCGGCCACTGACACCGTCACCTTGTCCCGTGACGATCTGGAACGGCTGCGCGAGGAAACCCCGACCGGGATCGCGCGCCGGGAGGACATGCTGGCCCGTTTAGTGCGACAGCGCCGGCCCTAACGCGGGCTGTCCGCCGGCGGCAAGTGCGGCCGGGTACGGCGACGCCGAGGGCGACCCGGCTGGCAGGTGCGTGGTCGGCAGCAGGACCCGCAGGCGGTCGTCGTTGATCCAGTCGGGTCCGTAGATCGCTACCGCTGCCCACAGCGCCAGGCCGGGGACCGCCGGTCCGTGCAGCCGCACCGGCTCGCATTCGGCGGTGCTGTACGCCAGTTCCACGGTGCGCTGGGTCAGGTCCACGTGGAATTCGGAGACGTTGGCGAACCAGAAACTCAGCAGCTGCGTGCCGTTGGCCGCCGGGATGATCAGACGCTCGTCGGTGACCAGCACGGTGCCCTCGCGGTGCAGCCGCCAGGCGGGGATGGCGTCGTGGAGGGCGCGTTGACGGCGCCGCCGGTTGATCAGACCTTGGGTGCCCATCACACCCAGGGTGAACATGGGGCTCCCCCACAGGAAGGTGCTGGAGTGCTGGTAGGTGCCGTCACCGGCGGTGAGCCGGCTGATCTGCGCGGGTGCGGTGAGCAGGGCGCGCTCGTCGGGGCCGAGCACCGGGCCGTAGACCTTGACGGCCGGCGGGGGCAGGCCGCGGCGCAGCGCCGCGGCGGCGCAACGGGCGTAGTCCCACCAAGGGTCGTGGTAGCTGGACACGGCGGCTGTTCCTCTCTGACAGGTTTATTCGGCACGCTAGTCGCGGGGTCCGACAAGAAACGGGTCAGAGGCCCAGGCCGGTGTCGCGGGTGCGGTCGATGCCGCGTTCGCGGTCGCGTTGTGCCTGGCGTTCCCTGCGGGCGCGCGCGGCGTCGATGAGCCGCTGGGCCGCGCGGGCGGTGTCGGCGTCGGGAAACTGGGATTCCTCGGGCGCACTGTACAGCGGGTCGGGCGTGCTCCTGCCGGGGTTCGCGCTGTTGCGCAGGGCGGGCTCGAGTTGGTCCCACTGCTCGATTTCGCTGTGGCGGTCGATGGCGATGGCGTGGGACATGATGTGCCCGGAGGTTGCCCGCCAGGTCCCGATGTCGAGCCGGTAGGGCCGCTCGTAGAGCCAGTCTGTGAGCCATTTGGTGAGGTTGCCCGCGCTGGCCGTGTCGGTCGCGGTGACCGTGCCCACGGCAAAGGCGGCGTGGGTGTCGCCGACGCGGGTCCACACGCCGGGGCCGACGAGGCGCACGACGTCGACCGCGGTGGCGTATTCCCGCAGTGTTGCCGCCAGGCGTGCTGCCTCGTCGGCGACGCGGTCGGCAGGTACTTCCGGCCAGCTGCCGCTGGGTCCTTTCTGGTCGCGCAAGATGTTGTGGAATTCGTAGGTGAGGCGCGCGGGCGCTTGAACGTCCGAGGATTCCGCGATCAGCAGAGACCAACCGTTGGGCACCCCAAGGCGCATGCAGTCTTCGCTGAAGCCGGCCGCCGACGGGA
>CAIRCP010000144.1 GCA_903877095.1 uncultured Actinomycetes bacterium
AGCGCCCGCCATACCCTCACATTGCGCACGTCGTTGCCCGCTCCCTTGGTTCCTGACCTTCGACAAGCCAGAAACCCTAAGCGACAACGACGTGCGCCCCATCAGCGCCAAAACCGACCCACGGAAGGGTCAGAAGAGCCACATTTAGCCGTGTAATCCGGCCGAACGCTGAGCCATTACGGGCGCCACAGGCCACGTCCAGGGCCTCGGCTTGGTCGTCGTCCCAGTTCGCAACGGTGTAATCCCAGATCTGTTCGAGATCGGCACGGGCGGCAGGGGAAAGGAAGTAGCCGTTCACCGATGGCGAGGTGCCGATGCGCGCTTGTGTGAAACGAACTCGTTGAAGTCGAATGCTGTTGACTCACCGCTACGCTCGCCGGCGATAAGAGCTTGACGCAGTACGCGAAGGCGGGTCTCACGGTCTTCAAGCAACCGCAGTGCGGTGCGTACGACATCGCTTGCCGACCGGTACCGCCCCGAGGCGACCTCTTCTTCGATAGACGCCACCGTTCATCGAACAGGTGAATTACGCTCCGCTTCAACAGGTTTGCGCATCACTGTGGCGATGCCGACCCGGTGAGTGACTGCCCCTGAGCGCCCTGCAGCAGGCAGATCACCGTGCTGGGCAGCGGGATGTTGCCGGTGCGGTCCTGGTCGGAGTCGATCAGGTAGCCGACGGTGTAGGGGCCGCCGGCCGAGGCGCGGCCGGTGTACTCGACGAAGCCCGTCTCGCACTGGGCGTTCGCGGTGCCGTCGAGCGCGGCGTCGACCGGGATGGGGGCACGGACGAACGTCTCGGCCATGTGCGGCTGCGAACAATCGACGACGGTGACTTCGACGACGGCGGGGTCGGTGGGCGGGACGTCGGCCAGGCAGTCGCCGACCTGCAGGTCGATCCACTTTTTGGTGCGGGGAGCCTGTGTCGTGGTGGGCGAGGCCGCCGAACCGCTGGGTGCGCTGCCGGAGGAACTCGACGACACACCTGCCGACGAGCCCGGCGACGCCCCCCCGGGCGTGGTGTCGGCCCCCTTCTTGGCGTCGCAGCCCGCCAGCGCCGCCACGGCGAGAGTGACGGCGATGATCGACAGCGGACGCAGCCCGCGAAGTCCCATGACGATCTCCTTGTCCTGTCCGGTGATGCCGCTACCTTTATAGCGGCCGTGGGCTCGACGATCCGTCAGCGGAGGTCCGGACGGTTGGAGGAACGAATGAATCACTGGTTGGCGCTGGCCGTCGCGGCGGTGTTCGTCTGGCTCGGAATGGTGCTGGCCATCTCGTTCCTGGAGGCCCCGCTGAAGTTTCGCGCTCCGGGCATCACGATCCAACTCGGATTGGGGATCGGGCGCCTGGTGTTCCGGGCGCTCAACGTGTGCGAGGTGGTGCTCGCCGCGGTGGCGTTGATGGGCCTCGTCCTCGGTCACGCGCCGACGGGAGCACTGGTGGCGTCCGGCGTTGCGGTGGTCGCGTTGGGGGCGCAGGTCGTGGCGGTTCGCCCGGCCCTGACTCGCCGCTCCGACGCCGTGCTGGCTGATGCCCGGGTCGCCGAGTCGGGCCGATCGAACGCGCACCTGGTCTACACAGGTTTGGAGGGGGCCAAGGTGTTGGCGTTACTGGTGAGCGGCATTCTGCTGCTCTCCTGACAGAGCTGGCCGATGGCCGCGGTGCTCAGTAGCGGTAGTCGGCGAGGTCGGTGCTGCCGTGGCTCTGGCCGTCGGCCAGGCTCAGCAGGGCGGGCACTGTCTCGCAGGTCACCAGACCGCCCTCGGCGGTGACCTCATCGACGATCTCGAAGCTGCGCGCGACGCTGGCCGGGGAGCCGACGATCACCGTCATCACCGGCACCTGTCGTCCTAGTTGAATCAGCTTGTCGCCGTGTGGTTTCCGGTCTCCGTGGTAGCCCCAGATGCCGCGCAGCACCGTCGCGCCGGTGGCCGCCCGCGACTCAAACAACCGCCGCACCAGCGCCCGGTGGATGGGGGTGCCGTCATGGCGGCTCGACTCGGAGGTGAAGACCATCAGCTTCTGCCACAGCGGCCGTCCGCGCTCGTCGGCCTCCGGCAGCACGGGCGGCGCGGCGATCAGGGCTCCCTTGTGCTTGCACAGGCCGACCCGTTCGACGGTCAGCAGGGGCCGTTGCAGCAGGGCGCCCAGTTCGGTGCGTGATGCCCGGGCCTGCGCAGGCGTGCCGACGGCGATGATCATCAGCGGTACGTCGATGTTGCGTCCGATGAAGCTGGCGCGGCGGCGCTCGCCGTGCGCGGTGCCGTCGACCCCCAGGAACGCCGAAGCCCCTGCGAAACCGTTGCGGTACAGCAGATCGCACACCGCCTTGAAGGCCGGAACGCCGTCCAACCGGCGGTTGCGGCCGACGTACACGGTCAGTTTGACGGTGCCGTCGCCGGTGGCGAGGTCGCTGCCGAGGCTGCCGTCGAGCAGCCGCGCACGCTCGCACGTGATCAGCCCGCTTCCGGTCATCTCCGCGACGTCGCCGGCCAGGCCGCTGATGGTGTCGGGGGAGTCGACCGCAGCCACCACCACCGACGGGTCCTCCGACAGGGTCAACGACTCATCGGTGCGGATGATGCGCTGATGGCCGAAACCTGAAATCCCGCGCAGCATGACGCTGGTGGTGACGCGGCGCTCGGCGAAAAGATCGAGCATCGCCTCGGCCAGGAACCGTGAGCCGGTCCGCTGACGCTCGGCGAAATAGGCGGTGAGTTTCAGCGAGTCGTTCACAGCAGACCCGCCAATGCGTGGCCGGCCGCGGCGGCGGCCACGCCGAGGGTGACGCTGACGACGATATTGGCCAGCGCCGGCCAGATCTGGCGTTCCTCGGTGAGCCGCTGGGTTTCCAGCATCCAGGTGGAGAACGTGGTGTAGGCGCCGAGGAACGCGGTTCCGGCCAGGAGTGCGACGGTGTGGCTGAGCGCCAGGCCGGTGACGAAACCCAACAGCACCGCGCCGCTGATGTTGACCGTCAGCGTGCCCAACGGGAACGAACGCGAGGCCCGTCGCGCCACCGCGCGGTCAACCATGAAGCGCGCCACCGATCCCAGGCCGCCGATTACGACAACGCCCGCCCACACCGCGGGGTTCACAGCAGCGACACCTTCCGCACCAGGGCTGTCGCGATGTAGACCGCCAGGAGTCCGGCCGCCACGCTCACCAGCGTGTAGGTCGCAGCCAGCGCGTAGTGGTGATGCTGGATCATCTGCACCGTCTCCACCTGCATGGTCGAAAAGGTCGTCAGCCCGCCGCACAGGCCCGTGCCCAGCAGCGGCCGGCGGTAGGCCGACAGTGGCAGCCGTTCGAGCAGCCGGGTGGTCACGAAGCCCAGGATGAAGGCGCCGACGATGTTGACCCCGAACGTCGCCCACGGCCAATGACCCGGATGTGGGGCGGCGACGGTGGCCAGCCCCGCACGTGCCAGGGTTCCGATCGCGCCGCCGGCGAACACCGCCGCCAACTCACGGTTGTCATGGCCGAACAACGCCGATCCTCCAGTGGTTGGTCGTCGACTGTGCGTTGAGGGCGGGGTACTCGTTGAAAAGTCGCTCCGAGCGCACACTCGGCGTCGCCGATAACCGGATCAGTATGGCCCGGTGACGGGCAGAATGACGCCATGGCTGCCAATCCCCGCGCCGGCCAGCCGGCGCAGCCCGAAGATCTCATCGACCTGCCTCATCTGGTCACGGCGTATTACACCATCGAGCCCGATCCGGACGACGTCGCTCAGCAGGTGGCGTTCGGCACGTCCGGGCACCGCGGCTCCAGCCTGGACGGCGCCTTCAACGAAGCCCACATCCTGGCCACCACGCAGGCCATCGCCGAGTACCGGGCCGCGCAGGGCACCACCGGTCCGTTGTTCATCGGCCGCGACACCCACGGCCTGTCCGAACCGGCATGGGTGTCCGCGCTGGAGGTGCTGGCCGCCAATGATGTTGCGGTGATGGTGGATTCGGCCGATCGCTACACCCCGACGCCGGCCATCAGCCACGCGATTCTGACCTACAACCGCGGCCGCAGTTCGGCGCTGGGCGACGGGATCGTCGTCACCCCGTCGCACAACCCGCCCCGCGACGGCGGATTCAAGTACAACCCGCCCAACGGCGGGCCGGCCGATACCGACGCCACCGGCGTAATCGCCAAGCGCGCCAACGAGATTCTGCGCGGCGGACTGGCCGAGGTGAAGCGGATTCCGCTGGCGAGGGCGCTGCAGCACGCCCAGCGCCACGACTTCATGGACGCCTACGTCGCCGACCTGCCCAACGTGGTGGACATCCACGCGATCCGGGCAGAGGGGGTGCGGATAGGCGCCGACCCCCTGGGCGGAGCCAGCGTCGACTACTGGGCGGCTATCGCCGAACGGCACAACCTGGACATGACCGTGGTCAACCCGTTGGTCGACGGCACCTTCCGGTTCATGACTCTGGACACCGACGGCAAGATCCGGATGGACTGCAGTTCACCCAACGCCATGGCGTCGCTTATCGCCAACCGCGAGCACTATCAGATCGCCACCGGCAACGACACCGATGCTGACCGGCACGGCATCGTCACCCCCGATGCCGGGCTGATGAACCCGAACCATTACCTGGCGGTGGCGATCGACTACCTCTACACCCACCGGCCGGACTGGCCTGACACCGTCGCTGTGGGAAAGACCGCGGTGAGTTCCTCGATCATCGACCGGGTGGTCGCCGGGCTGGGCCGGAAGCTGGTCGAGGTGCCCGTCGGATTCAAGTGGTTCGTCGACGGATTGGTCAGCGGCACAATCGGATTCGGGGGCGAGGAGTCGGCGGGCGCGTCGTTCCTGCGCCGCGACGGCTCGGTTTGGAGCACGGACAAGGACGGGATCATCCTGTGTCTGCTGGCTTCGGAGATCCTGGCCGTCACCGGCAAGACGCCATCCCAGCGCTACACCGAACTTGCCGCCGAGTACGGGGCGCCGGTCTACGCGCGGGTGGACGCCCCCGCCAACCGCGAACAGAAGGCCCGACTCGCCAAGCTCTCACCCGAGCAGGTGACCGCGACCGAGTTGGCCGGTGAGTCGATCACCGCCAAGCTGACCGCCGCTCCCGGCAACGGCGCGGCCCTGGGTGGGCTGAAGGTCACCACCGAGAACGGTTGGTTCGCCGCGCGCCCGTCGGGCACCGAGGACGTCTACAAGATCTATGCCGAGTCGTTCAAGGGTCCCGAGCATCTGGCGCAGGTGCAGCAAGCCGCCCGGGAATTGGTGAATACAGTCATAGCGTGAGTTCGGCGGCCGACGGCACCCCCCAGGCGAAGGTGGAGTTGCCGCCCGAGATCTGGCCGCTGATCACCGCCAACGCAGTGATCGCGCTGGGCTATGGCGTGGTGGCGCCGGTGCTGCCGCAACTCGCCCGGCACTTCGGGGTCAGCATCAGCGCGGCGACGTTCGTGATCACCGCGTTCGCAGTGATGCGGCTCTGCGCGGCCCCACCGACCGGTTTCATGGTGCAGCGTCTGGGCGAGCGGAAGGTCTACGTCGCAGGCGTGCTGATCGTGGCGCTGTCCACCGCGGCCTGCGCCTTCGCCGACACCTACGGCCAGTTACTGCTGTTCCGGGCCCTGGGCGGGGTGGGGTCGACGATGTTCTTCGTCTCCGCGTTGGGCTTAATGATCAGGATCAGCCCACATCAGGCCCGAGGCCGGGTGGCGGGGATGTTTTCCGGTGCGTTCCTGGTGGGTTCGGTGGCCGGGCCGGTCGTCGGAAGTCTCACCGCCGGGTTCGGGTTGAAAGCTCCGTTCGTCATTTACGGTGTGGCGCTGCTGATGGTGGCCGTCCTTGTGCTGATCAGTCTGCGAAATTCGCCGCTGGCCGTTCCGGCGGACACCGATGAACTGACGGTGACGGTGCGGGTGGCGCTGCGCCATCGGGCCTACCGCGCGGCGCTGCTGTCCAACTTCGCCACCGGTTGGGCGCTGTTCGGCCTGCGTTTCGCGTTGGTGCCGATTTTCGTCGCCGAGGCGCTGGGACAGAGCCCCGGGGTAGCCGGGCTGGCGCTGGCCGCGTTCGCGATCGGCAATGTGTCGGTGGTGATGTACAGCGGGCGGGTTTCCGACCGGGTGGGACGCCGGCCGCTGATGATCGCCGGGTTGGCTTTGGCCGGGATAACCACGGCGGTACTGGGGCTGGCCGGGTCGGTGCCGCTGTTCTTCGCCGAAGCGGTGGCCGTGGGGGCCGCCTCGGGGGTCTACAACTCCCCGCAGCAGGCGGCGGTGGCCGACATCATCGGAGCGGCGCGCGGTGGGACCGCGATCGCGACCTTCCAGATGATGTCGGACCTCGGCTCGATCGTCGGGTCGTTCGGGGTCGGACTGCTGGCCCAGCAGCTGTCGTTCGGCTGGGCTTTCGGCGTGAGCGGAGCGATACTGCTGTTGGCGTCGCTGGGATGGGTGTTCGCGCCGGAGACGCGTGACCGGTCGCCGGTCGATCGCACTCCGGTCCGGGCGCTGGGGCCGGAGGCAGCGGGCGAGTTGCCGTAGGTCGTTGCGCTCCCCAGCAGCACTCATCGCCCTGGCCATGCTCGCCCTCGGCGGCCACCGACCCGCACCACCCGGACGAAAAAACACCCACGGATAAGTCGGGTGCGGCATAATAGCAACATGAAAAAAGCAACGGCGCTTGATTCTCGACGGATCGCACTCATCACACTCGCCGGGGGATGCGCGATTGTCGCTTCCGCCGGCGCCGGAATCGGCCAAACAGTCCAGATAGTTCCTCAGGCCGGGCCGACCTACGGCACCACCAATGTCGTCAAGATCCATAAGAAATTGCCGAAGAACCACACGCACTACGTCCCGCCGAAGTGGAAGCTCTCAAAGATTCACACCTCGAACAGTTACACCTTGATCAACGGCAACCAAGGTTCGTAAGTTGTCAAGCGGCTGTGGGCGTGCGGTGTGCCCTGGCCTTGTGTTCGTCGTAGTAGGTGTGGTGGTCTAGGAAGCTGCGCGCCCGACGTTCAACGCGCAGAAGTTCCGCGCTCGACCAGGGGCCGGACAGCCTGGTCGATGGCGGCTACCCCCCGGTGCCGGCCGCGGGTCTCGGTCCAGGGTGATACGGGGAGGGTTTTGAGGCCGCCGCGGCGGTGGTGTAGTTTCAGTTCCGCACAACCTGGGGCTATGGCGCAGCTGGTAGCGCACCACACTGGCAGTGTGGGGGTCAGGGGTTCGAGTCCCCTTAGCTCCACCAGGAAACGAGCACTTCAGGCAGTGGGCCGCCGCCGGTCGGGGTCGAACGAAAGTCATCATGTCCGAGGATCACAGCACCGACGCACTGCCAAACCACCTCTCCATTGATCCAAGCAGCCCTTTCTACAGCGAAGAGGTGCTCACCCGCGGCGTGGGTATTCGCTTCAATGGTGTCGAGAAGACCAACGTTCACGAATACAACGTGGCCGAGGGTTGGGTGCGTGTTGAAGTTCCCACCGCTAAGGATCGTCGCGGAAATCCGATGGTTATCAAGCTCAGCGGCACGGTTGAACCGTTTTTCCGCGTAGCCGAATAGCCGTTGCTGGAACGGATTACGCCATGACAACGAACCGGCGCATCCTCTGCGGTATCTACGCGGCGATCGCCGTCGTCGCCCTGCTGGCCACCTGGAGCCAGAACCTCGCATCGATGAACGGCTCCAGCTTCCCGATGGGATTCCTGCAGGACCTGAAGGCCAATGCGGCGACGCGGTCGATCACCGTCGACATCGTGCTGTTCTTCCTGGCCGCAGCCATTTTCATGGTGTTCGAGGCGCGCCGGCTTGCCATCCCGTACGTCTGGGCCTACATCATCGGCGGCATGCTGATCGCTATCAGCGTCACATTCCCGCTGTTTCTGATCGCCCGCGAGCGCAAGCTAGCCGAGACGGATACGAACGGGCCGAAGACGGGCGACCTCATCGGCCTGGCGGCCATCGGAGCCGTCTCCGTGGCGTGGCTGGTCTTCACATTGCGGGGATGAGCGCTTAGGGCGTGTCTCCCGAATCGGTAGTGCCGACGCGGGAATGTATGACGGCGCAGGCCAGTAGGACACCGCCGAGGTAGGTCAGGGCGTACTTGTCATATCGGGTGGCGATGCCGCGCCATTGCTTGAGCCGGTTGAAGCC
>CAIRCP010000145.1 GCA_903877095.1 uncultured Actinomycetes bacterium
CTGCAGCTTGTTGGTTACCTGCCGTCTCGCGGCCATATCGATCTTGCCCTCCACGCTGGGCAAGCCTTCCGGGTAACGCGCTCAAAGTAGGTGAGGCACCGCTACCGGCTACGCGCTCAGAGTGGGTGAGGCACGCCGAAACCAGGCCGCCGGAGAGAGCCGCCTGCTAGACTCACATCAACGTCGGCTTCGCGCTACCGCATCGCTGACACGTCGTGGAACGCCTTCACTCCACCGGAGCCACCCCCCGTATCGGGATTGGTGCGCCGAGTTCGAATGATCCGTGCCCTACAGCACAAACGTCTCGCGGCGATCGACATTGCCTCCCGGCAATCTCGCCCAACCTGTGCTGCCTGCGCCCCCGGCCGTCTTCGTCCGGCACGCTGCGGCACGCTCCGAGCCTGAAAGGCCTCTGATGACCTCAACCGCAAACACGTTCACCGACCTCGGCGTACCCGAACCACTGGTGCGGGCGCTCGCCGCCGCCGACCGTACATCCCCGTTCCCGATCCAGGCTGCGACCCTGCCCGACACCCTGGCCGGTCGCGATGTTCTTGGCCGCGGCAAGACCGGCAGCGGCAAGACACTTGCCTTCTCGATTCCGCTGGTCAGCCGCCTGTCCGGGCGCATCCGGCAGTCTTCGCGACCGGCCGGTCTGGTGCTGGCGCCCACCCGGGAGCTGGCCACCCAGATCACCGCGACCCTGGAGCCCCTGGCCGAGGTATACGGCCTGCGGGTCACCACCATTTTCGGCGGCGTGCCGCAGGCCCGGCAGGTCAAGGCACTGCAGTCCGGTGTCGACATCGTCGTGGCCTGCCCCGGTCGGCTGGAGGATCTGATGCGGCAACGACTGATCACTCTTGACCGCGTCGAGGTGACGGTGATCGACGAGGCCGACCACATGGCCGACCTCGGCTTTCTCCCGGGCGTGACACGGATCCTGGCGGCCACCCCGGCCGGAGGCCAGCGTCTGTTGTTCTCGGCAACCCTGGACAACGGCGTCGATAAGCTCGTCAGCCGTTTCCTGCGCGATGAGGTGTCTCATTCGGTGGATCCGGAGGACTCCCCCGTCGCCGCGATGACCCACCACGTCTTCCACGTGAACGGCGTCGACGCCAAGAAGGACCTGGTGCAGACCCTGGCGTCGGGCACCGGCCGGCGCATCCTGTTCCTGCGGACCAAGCACCAGGCGCGCAAGCTCGCCAAGCAGCTGACCGAAGCGGGCATCCCGTCGGTGGACCTGCACGGGAACCTGTCCCAGCCGGCGCGAGACCGCAACCTGGCGGCGTTCGTCAACGGGACGGCCCGGGTTCTGGTGGCCACCGACATCGCCGCTCGTGGCGTGCACGTCGACGACGTCGAACTCGTCGTCCACTGCGATCCGCCGGCCGAGCACAAGGCGTACCTGCACCGCTCGGGACGCACCGCGCGCGCCGGACAGTCGGGCGATGTGGTGACCGTGGTCCTGCCCGAGCAGCGCAAGGACACCCAGGCGTTGCTGCGCAAGGCCGGTATCCGGGCCACCCCGCAGCAGGTCGGCGCCGATTCGTCCGCCGTTTTGGACCTGGTCGGACAGATCGCTCCCTATCAGGCCCCGCCGGTCAGCCAGCCGGCCCCGGCACCCAGGAAGAACCCGCCGCGCGGCCCGGCGTCCGGGCAGCAGCACCGCCGTCCGACTGCCGTGTCGAGACCTCATCCGGCCAAGCGCCACAAGGCTTCTCGCGCCGCCGGAGCGTCGGCGACCTAATCCGGCTGCGGTTCGGGCGGGGACTGCCCCGTCCGAACTGCTGCCCACATGGCGCTCTCGGCTTGGGCAGCGCGCAGGACGCGGTCGGCCGCCTGGTATTCCTTGCTGGACTTCTCCGAGTCGGCGATCTGGCGGTCGGCCGCGCAGCGCAGCACCATCATCGCCAGCGCCGGCGCGGTCATCGACGGCACGACGAGCAGACTGACCACCGCCGAGGGACTGGCCAGCACCATCAGCCGATGATGCGGGGTGTTCCGGGCGATCCTGCCCGCGACGTCCGGCGACATCGTGCTCAGAACCGGTGTCGGTGAATGTGCGGACCAGTTGAGGTCGATGCCGGTGATCTCGCCGAGTGCGGGACGCAACGCATCGATCAGGTCAGGAAGCTCACGGGCCATCGCGGCCGTACGCGGCCACCATGCCCCGTCGATGTGCCCGCCGAGCACACCGGCCAACGAGACGCGGACAGGGCTCGCCATGCGCCGCGAGTTGCGGTTGCCTGACGGGGCGGAAGGCTGCACGGGCGATCCCTTCGCGTCGGATGAGCGCGCGATCTATGGAACCGCAGGCAGTTTCGACACTACACGCGACGCCGAGCGCCACCGACGTGGGACAACGGGCTCAGCCTCGTCGGGGTGGCCGGCCATTTCCGCTCCGACACAACGGCGCTAGCCGATCCCGAGCCGCCGCGCCAGATCGGCGCCCCCGCACTGCGTGATGAATTCCGGGTCACCACAGACCAGCAATTCATCGCGGGCGCGAGAAAGGCCTACGTACAACCGTTCTCGCGCCCGGTCCAGGTGGTAGCGGTCATTGACCACCAGCACGATCGCGCGGCGCTCCAGTCCTTTGAAACCCAGCACATGGCCGTAGAACACCTGATCGGCGTCCCAGAAGCTGTCCCAGTATGCCGCCGTCCCCGCCGCCTGCCGCGCCACCTGTTCGGGATGGCGGCTGCCCGTGGTCAGTAATGCCACGTCTTCGGGCCGCCATCCCTCCGACAGAAGGACATCGACCTGGTCGTCGCCGACGTCGAGCGCCTCATCGGGATCACACCCCAGGAACCGGACCTCGGGGCCGTCTCCGCCGAGGAAACGCATCGGGTGGTCGACCAGCGGCTGAAAGGCTCTGGCGATCTGACGCGTATTGCGGATGTTCTGGTCGAGGATCAGCGGCACAAGCGGAACCGGCGGCGTTCCCTGGCGGTCGAACACCCGCTGCCCTTCGTCGCTGAAGACATAGAGACCGCCGGCGTCGGGGTCACGCAGGGCGCTGAGCAGCGGTTCCCACCAGCTGTCGGCGAAGTCCTGCGCCTCGTCGACGACGATGGCATCGAACCGCTGGCCGTCCGACAGTCCCGCTGCCAGCAGTTCCATCTGGCCGGGCAGATCGAGTTCGAAGAACTGGGAGGTCTCTTTGGTCCTCTCGGACTCATCGGGCCCCTCCGGCGCGCCCCACTCGATGCCGAGAGCGTGGAACTCGCCGACGTAGCCCGGCCGCTGCCGGCGCCTCCACGTCGCGGTGATCCGCTTGAGATAGGACGCCAGACCGTGGGAGTAGCAGACCAGTGCGACGCGCTGGCCGGCCGCAGCCAACCGCCGGGCCTGCTCGGTCGCCATGAAAGTCTTACCGCTTCCCGCTCCGCCGCGCACCTCCACCCGGTTCAGCAGCCGGATCGCGTCGAGGATGACCGCCTGACGATCGGTGAGGACGTCAGCGGCGTCGTCGTTTTCCAGCGCCCTGGCGACGACGTCGCGCTGG
Source organism: uncultured Actinomycetes bacterium (assembly GCA_903877095.1). GTDB lineage: Bacteria > Actinomycetota > Actinomycetes > Mycobacteriales > Mycobacteriaceae > Mycobacterium. The sequence continues at coordinate 3,509 of CAIRCP010000145.1, forward strand.
GGCAGCCCACGTCCGGCCAGAGCGGTGGCGAACTGAGCTATCGCGGTGTCACCGAGCAGCGGGAGGTCGGTCTGCTGGTTCAGTGCGACGGCGCGCAATCTGTCGCCCAGGTGCCCGATCTCACCGCGGTCGACCACCATCCACCTGGGGCACTCCGGAAGCGCAAAGCCCTCGGAGAAGTCACTATTGGTAACAACCACCATATGGTTCCAGCGCGGGCGCCCCTGGGTCCAGCGAGGGTCGGCCTCCACGAAATCCCCTAGCGCGTAACGGGCTTGGCGAACCTGCCGCACCGGATCGATGACTTTGATGTATCCACTTCGATTGCGCTGCAACCAGTTTGCGCCGTCATGCCAGACTTCGCCGCCCTTGACCTCCAGACAGACGATCCCCGCTCCCGCGATGGCGACGACGAAGTCGATCTCGTGATCCTTGCGATGATCGGTGACCCGTTGTCCGACGACGATCACATCACGCTCGCCGAGTTGGTCGAGCAACGCGCGATAGATCCTGCGCTCGGCGTCGTTGGCCAGGCGAGGCCGGTCCGGCAGCGTGATCGGCATCCCCACCCCCGTTCTCGCCGGTAAGCCCGTGAGTGATCGTAAAGGGATACCGGACACTCACGTCGGTTGCGACCCGCCGAACTGAACCAGAGCCATGTTGCACCCACCGCACTGCTGTACCGTGAGTAGTAGAACCGTTCGCCCATTGTTGGGCGGCCGAGGATGTCCACCATCCGGTTCTTCTCTCCGACCGCGTGATCTCTACCGGTTAGACCTCGACGATCAAGGACACCATGAACGACAACCTGTTCTCCCACCCCGCGGAAGCGGAGCACCAGACGACCACCAGCGAAGACGCCGCCGCCGAACCCACTGCCATGCCGGTGTTCTCCCATCGGGACAAGTAGCGGCGCGCCCTGAAACCTAACAGGGCATCCAATAGCGTGTGAGGTGGAAGGGGTAATCAGCAATGAGTCAACGGACCACCACACCGCTTCTGGGAGAAGCGTTCTCACGGGCGCTGTTGTTCGCTGCCGACAAGCACCGCACGCAGGTGCGCAAAGGCGGCGACGTCCCTTATCTGGGCCATCTGCTGTCGGTCACCGGATTGGTGATCGAGGCTGGCGGATCGGAGAGCCAGGCCATCGCCGCACTGTTGCATGACTCCGTCGAGGACGCCGAGAACGGCGACGGCCCCGCGGTGCTGGAGGAGATCCGCGCGGAGTTCGGCCATGAAGTGGCCGGGATCGTCGATACGTGCAGCGATACCGTCGAGAATCCCAAACCGCCGTGGAAGGTGCGTAAGCAGCGCTACATCGACGGGATGGCACACAAGTCCGACGGTGCGGTACTGGTTTCCCTGGCCGACAAACTCGACAATGCCCGGGCCATACTGCGGGACCTGCGTGTCGAGAAAGACGCTTTATGGCAACGGTTTACCGTCAAGGATCCCGCCGAGCACCTCTGGTATTACGAGTCATTACTTGAGGGGTTCAGGGTTCGACTGCCGAACTGCACGATGGTCGACGAACTCGATCGGGTCATCCAGGAGTGGAAGGCGCTGCTCGCCACCCGGCGCGGTCGGTGACGTTCTCGACAACTGTTGAACAGCGGGTCAACTCCTCAGAACCGCGGGGGTTTTCTCAAACAGGTAGTGGAAAACCATCCACTCGTCTCCGTCGTGGTAGCCGAACACCTCCGAGCAGAACAACAGGAACATGCGCCAGCGCTGCAATGCCACCGACGCCGACGTCGGCCCACCCTCAAGGGCGCGCAGACACTCCTTGGAGTTGGCGTCCAGCCTAGCCAGCCATGCGTCCAGCGTCCTGCTGTACTGACGGCCGTTGATGTCCCAGACCCGGGTCTGCGTGAGGTCGGCGGGCAGGAAGTATTCGAAGAGATCCCGGCTCGGCATGGTGCCCCCTGCGAAAAAGTACTTGCCCATCCAGTCGGTGGTCTTGAAGTCGTAGGCGAACCGGCGATTCCCGAGTATTTGCACCATCATTCGGCCGTCCGGCTTGAGCCATGAGCTGACCTTCTTCAGCACCATGTCGTAGTTCTTCATGTGTTCGAGCATCTCGCAGGAGACGATGACGTCGAACGCCCCATGGAACGAGGGATCGTCGAACGCGCTCGCGTCCTCTTTGCAGTTGGTGAATCGCCCTGTGTGCCTAGCGTTGCGGGCCTTGATGAAATCCTGCTGGGTGGCGCTGTTGGACAGGAAGGTGACGTGTACGTCGTCGTAGTTGTCCAGTACGTAGCTGCCGTGCGAGCCCCAACCGCAGCCGAGGTCAAGCAGACGGATGGGGCCGCGCTTGCCGATCAACTCGCGCAATTGAAGGTGTTCCTCCAGGAACGTGTGCAACATCGCGACCTCGGCGTCGGCCAGGCTCGACGAAGGTTCCGGGAACTGGCAACAGGAGTACTTCAGGTGCGGGCCCAGCATCAGTTCGAAGAACCGGGTGGGCACCTCGTAGTGCTGAATGTTCGCGTCGGCCTGGTGGGTGGCGCCGGCACTGGTGCGCAGTTTCTCGAAGTATTTTTTCTTGTAGAACGCCTGCTTCTCGATGTCACCGCCGCATTCGAAGGTCGCGACCCACGAACCGCACATGGCGCGCACCAGGCGCCGCATGACGGCGTCGGGAAGAAGACCGCGCTCCTTGAGCGCGAGAACGGCGTTGAAGAGGAATTCCACGGTCGCTATCCAAACATGCGGCGGCTGACCGCCGGAACAAGAGCGGTGGAGGACAGCGCCGAAACTGGTGGCAGGTACAGGATTCGAACCTGTGTAGGCTTTCGCCGACGGATTTACAGTCCGCTCCCATTGGCCGCTCGGGCAACCTGCCTGGGCGCACCCGAGGCGGGAACACCCCGCCTCCGTGCGTCTAGCAGGGTACAACGAGGATGTACCTGATACACAAACCGACCCGTCGCCGGCCGGATACTCTAGGAGGCATCCCGTGGCTGATTCCAGCTTCGACATTGTCAGCAAGGTCGATCGCCAGGAGCTCGACAACGCGCTGAATCAGGCGGCCAAGGAACTGGCCACCCGGTTCGATTTCCGCGGCACCGACACCTCCATCGCCTGGAAGGGCGACGAGGTGATCGAGATCGTCTCCTCGACCGAGGAGCGCGCGAAGGCGGCCGTCGACGTGTTCAAGGAAAAACTGATCCGCCGCGATATCTCCATGAAGGCGTTCGACGCCGGCGACCCGCAGCCCTCCGGGAAGACGTACAAGGTCAGCGGGACAATCAAGCAGGGCATAACCAGTGAGAACGCCAAGAAGATCACCAAACTGATCCGCGATGAGGGCCCCAAGGCCGTCAAGGCCCAGATCCAGGGCGAGGAGATCCGGGTGACCTCCAAGAACCGCGACGATTTGCAGGCCGTCATCGCGATGCTCAAGGGCGCCGATCTCGACGTCGCACTTCAGTTCGTGAACTACCGCTGACACTGACGGCCTGACGGGACTTGCGTCACCTCAAGGCGCGTCGGTGCATAAGGTGGTTTATGTCACACCGATGCACTCAGCGAGGACCGCGATGACCGTCAGCCCCCAACAAGACGCCCGACCCGCCGACCAGTCCGGCGGTGATTATGACGTCGTCATCATCGGAGCCGGGATATCCGGGATCGGCGCGGCTTATCGCATCGCCGAGGCCGACCCGGGTGCCCGCTACGTCATCCTGGAGCGGCGCGACCGCATCGGCGGCACCTGGGATCTGTTCCGCTATCCGGGGGTCCGCTCCGACTCGTCGATCTTCACCCTGAGTTGGCCGTGGGAGCCGTGGACGGGCCGGGAGTACGTGGCCGACGGCGACGCGATCCGCGACTACATGGAGCAGGCCGCGCGCAAACACGGCCTCTTCAGCCACATCCGGTTCGGCACGACGGTCGTCTCCGCCGACTGGGACTCCAGCACCGACATGTGGACCGTGCACACGAAGGACGGCGCCACAGGCACTTCAGCGTCCTATCGCGGGCGCTTCGTGTTCTTCGGCTCCGGTTATTACAACTACGACGATCCCTACAGCCCGGACTTTCCCGGCATCGAGAACTTCGCGGGCACGGTGGTGCATGCCCAGCAATGGCCCGAGGATCTGGACTGCGGCGGCAAGAACGTGGTGGTGATCGGCTCGGGAGCCACAGCGGTGTCACTGGTGCCGGCGCTGGCCCGCAAGGCGGCCAAGGTGACGATGCTGCAGCGCTCCCCCGGCTACCTGTTCTCCATGCCGAGGGTGGCCCCCTGGATGCAGCCGATCCGGAAACTGTTGCCTAACAAGGCGTCCTACCGGATCGTGCGCACCGTTGCGCTGGGCTGGGAAAAGTTCACCTGGGTGTTCTCCAGGGGCCTGCCGGCCGGGATGAAGAAGCTGGTTCGCTGGCAGAACATCAAGCTGCTGCCGGTGGGGTATCCGGTCGAGCGCGACTTCAAGCCGCGGTACAACCCCTGGGATCAGCGGTTGTGCCTGGTGGCCGACGGCGACGTGTTCGAGGCCATCAACAACGGGAGCCTTGAAGTGGTCACCGACCACATCGACCACTTCGACGGCAGCGGCGTCGTATGCGCGTCGGGCCGGCACATCGATGCCGATCTCGTCGTCAAAGCCACCGGGCTGAACCTGCTGGCGCTCGGCGGGGTTCGGATCACCGTCGACGGCACCGAAGTCAAGCCGCAGGAGCGGTTTTCCTACAAGGCCCACATGCTCGAGGATGTGCCGAACCTGATCTGGTGCATCGGCTACACCAACGCCTCCTGGACTCTGCGCGCCGACATCACCGCTCGGGCGACGGCGAAACTGATGCAGCACATGAAGGCCAATGGATACACCCACGCCTATCCGCACCCCAGCGGCGCCCCGATGGCCGAGAAGCCGACGTGGGACATCCAGGCCGGTTACGTCCTGCGCAACGCCCACGCGCTGCCGAAGTCGGCGACCAGGCGGCCATGGGTGGTGCGCCAGGATTTCCTCGCCGATGCTCTGGACTACCGCTTCCGGGACCGTGTCGAGGAGGACATGGTCTTCGGGCGGGTCAGGACCCAGGCGCAATTAGTCGGGTGACCGGAGCCCCGCTCATCACAAACCTGCTGTAGAGGTGGGCCTTCGGCGTTACGTTGTTCGCCATGACAGCTGATCGCCGGAAACCGCAAGTCGTCGTGCTCGGCGGTGGGTCCTGGGGGACCACCGTGGCATCCATCTGCGCTCGCCGCGGCCCGACGCTGCAATGGGTGCGTTCAGCCGACACCGCGGAGGACATCAACAAGAACCACCGCAACTCCGACTATCTCGGCGAGGACGTCGAACTCCCCGACACCCTGCGCGCCACCAACGATTTCGCCGAAGCCGCGAACTCTGCCGACGTCATCGTGATGGGTGTTCCCTCGCACGGGTTCCGCGGTGTGCTCATCGAGCTCGCCAAGGAACTGCGGCCGTGGGTGCCGGTGGTCAGCCTGGTGAAGGGCCTCGAGCAGGGCACCAACATGCGGATGAGTCAGATCGTCGAAGAGGTGCTGCCGGGCCATCCTGCCGGGATTCTGGCCGGGCCCAATATCGCCAAGGAAGTCGCGGAGGGCTACGCGGCCGCCGCCGTGCTGGCCATGCCCGACCGCAACCTGGCCTGCGATCTGGCGGGGATGTTCCGCACCAGCCGGTTCCGTACCTACACCACCGACGACGTCGTCGGCGTGGAGATCGCCGGCGCGTTGAAGAACGTCTACGCGATAGCGGTGGGCATGGGCTACGCGCTGGGCATAGGCGAGAACACCCGAGCCGCCGTGATGACCCGCGCGGTGCGCGAGATGTCCAAACTCGGCGAGGCCATCGGCGGCCAGCGCGACACCTTTTCCGGCCTGGCCGGCATGGGCGACCTGATCGTCACCTGTACCTCCAAGCGCAGCCGCAACCGCCACGTCGGCGAGGAACTCGGCTCGGGCAAGACCGTCCAGGAGATCATCGCCAGCATGAACCAGGTCGCTGAAGGCGTCAAGGCGGCCAGCGTGATCATGGAATTCGCCGACAAGTACGGCATCAGCATGCCGATCGCCAAGGAAGTGGACGCGGTCGTCAACCACGGCTCCACAGTGGACGCGGCCTATCGGGGCCTCATGGCTCAGAAGCCCGGCCACGAGGTGGAAGGCACCGCCTTCTGATCGGCGCGTTCTCAGCCAGACGGCATCGCCGGCATCACCGGCGGCAGTCCCGGTAGCAGCGGCGTGCCCTGCGGCCGGTCGATCAACGGGTTCGTGGCGTCGATATAGGTCGTGGTCGGGCCGACCACGAAGCCCACCTGGTCCCGACTGTTGAGGCAGGCGACCAAGCCGGTCCCGTCGACACCGCAGCTGATCTGACGGAAGCTGATCCGGGTGTTGGGGGGCAGCTGTTTGACCGGGCCGGCCGGGCCGGCGAACATCGAGGGATCTGTGGTGGTGGAGAACGCAGGCGCACCGGCCGGACCGCCACTGACCAGATTGACGCCCTCCGGGGCGCCCGGCAGCGGGCCGCTGCAGCCATAGTCGCCGCTCAGGTTGTCGATGGTGCAAATCACACCCGGCGGTCCGGAGAATGCAAACCACCGGCCCTTGTTCGTGGTGTAGTCGGCCGGATTCACTGGCATATAGGCGTTGACGTTGGGAATCGTTGGCGCAGGCGCGGGTTCGGGATCAGCGCCTGCGATAGCCACACCCATCACACCAGCCCATGCCGCAACAGCGGTTACAGCGAGAAACCTGAGTAACATAACAACACCGTACCGAACCGGATCAGGCTACGGCGTGCCTCACCCACTCTGAGCGCGTAGCCGGTAGCGGTGCCTCACCTACTTTGAGCGCGTTACCCGGAAGGCTTGCCCAGCGTGGAGGGCAAGATCGATATGGCCGCGAGACGGCAGGTAACCAACAAGCTGCAG
>CAIRCP010000146.1 GCA_903877095.1 uncultured Actinomycetes bacterium
ACACACCGCCGGCGGGGACTGGTCGAACTACGCTGCCGAGATCGCCCGCGACAGACTCGCACCGACCGACAGAACATCCTGATGAGTCGGTCAACATTCAGCATTCAGCACAATCAAGTAACGCCGTTAACCAGCTTCAACAACGGGTGGACCCAACAAGAAGTCCGCGACTTCCTCGGCCACCACAGCGACACCATGACCTCTACCTACGCCCGGATCACCGACGACACTCTCGCCCGCAAGACCCGCGAATTCTGGGACTCCCAACCCCCTAACGGCGGTCCCGCCGACGCCGGCGTTGAACGGCTCCGCGCACGATTCACCGCGGCCCTGCCCAACGGCTTCTGCACCCTTCCTTCGTCGCAGCGCTGCGAGTTTCGACCCAACCCATGTCTGGACTGCTCCTTCCACGATCCCGGCGGCCGGGTCTTCCTCGGCACCCACATCGCCCACCGCTCCCAGCTCGAACAACTCATCGCAGACGCCCATGACCGGGGCGACACACAGGCCGCAGACATCAACGCGACGATGCTCGACAAAGTCACCAAGCTCATCGAAGAAATCGAGCCCGACAGCAGCACCCAGGAGACCCCGTGACCATCGACGACCGAGAAGCACGAACCGCCCGCCTGGCCGCGGCTGCGGCGACCCGAACCGCGGAAGCGGCCGCCCGCGCCCGCCGCGCACTCACCAAGCTCCGCAACACAGGACAACCCATCACCTTCGTTGCCGTCGCCGAGAGCGCCGGTGTATCAACAAGTTTTCTTTATCAACATGCCGCGCTGCGCCAAGAAATCAGCCAACACCGCCGTACGGGGAGTCAACCCCGCGCAGCCGACCCCGGCTCCGCTACCACCGAATCCTTGCGGACGAAACTCGAAGTCGCCCTTCAACGTAGCCGCGATCTCGCCGAACAAATCGCGGCCCTTCGGAGCGAGAACGAAGTGCTCCGCAGCAGCCTGCTCGAAGCGCAACGCCATTCAAACCGGCCTGGTCGAGGTGGTCAGTGAGATCGCGGTGGAGTTGTTCTGTGTTGCAACGACATCCAGGTATGTCGGTTGTCCCAGCTAGACTTCTAATGTCATACCGGAAAGGACCAAACCGGTGATTACCGTAAGAGAACTGGCGGCCGAAGTCGACGCCACAGACGACGATGTCTTCGCTGTGTTGTCGGATATCCAGGAGCTAGCCTTGAGTTGCGACAGCAAGGTTCGAGACGACGCTGCCGATATCGTGCGCGCCCGCCTACGAAATAGGTCTGGGACGAGTCGCGCCAGTGTTACGGATGAATCATCCGTAACCGCAGTAGGTCACTCCGATTTGGTAGCAATAAGTCTGCAACGACCACGCGCCGCAGCAGCCCGCAGTACACGACGAAGAGTTAGGCGAGGCGAGACTAGGGATAAGTCGCTGTGCTTTCTCCTGGAGCAGCACGTTCGGCTCAACAGCGACCGAAGTGTAGACCGTGACCGTGACTTCTTCTACCCGGGTGAATTTGAGGCTGCACAGAAGCTGCGGTCCGAATGGGTCCGCGAATCGCTGGATCAAGGCGTGCCACTCGAGGACGATGACATCCACGCTTGGCTAGTTACATTTCCCGATCAGGTTCTGAGCCCTCGGTCTGTACTTCCCCTGATTCTCCACGGACTCAAACCCCACGATGTCAAACTCCGGTTGTGGTTTGGGCGCGAGAACCGCTTGAGGCCAACGCTGTTCGAACGCATCGGGTGGGGTGACCTCTCCACCACCGAGGCTGCGGAGCAGATTGCCCAGTTCAGGCGTAGGACTGGGGCATAGGACCGATTTACCAGCCCAGCGGTTTGTGGAAACGATCGACCGGGTTGGGCAACTGATGCCGGTAGTAATCCTGAGCGGACAGCTTCCGCCACCAGTGCCGTCCAGGCCCCTCATTTGGGTCACCTTTCAGGTCGCCCGCGACAGGATTGGTACTCGGATTGACCGTACCCACAGGCACCAGGGTCCTAGCGATGGAAAGGGGTAGCGCAAGATCGGAGTCGTTCGATATGACGATGGCAGCCTGAACTTCACCGCGAAAAACGTCGGCCAGGAGATGCGTCGCGACGTTGACGTCCGATCCCTTCTCCTCGCGATGTCGAACTGTTGCGAGGAACATGCCGCCATTTGCGTTCGCGGACCGAGTGATCGGTAGTCCGGTCCACGACTCCGCTCCCGTCGGCACAACCAGCTGCGCCTTACCAGTGGACAGCCGATTCGCGAGCGGCAGCTTCTTCGGCCACGCAACGTATCGGCCCAACTCCAACACGTCGATCGATCCGTGAGCTCTTAGCCTCGATCCACTGATGTAGTGGGCGAATGGCGGGTGTCGGAATAAGGAAAGTGCCTTCTGAGCTGGGATGATTGGAGTTCTCACACAACAATCTGACCGGCACGAGAAAGGCACTTCCGGTGATAGTGTCCCACAGG
>CAIRCP010000147.1 GCA_903877095.1 uncultured Actinomycetes bacterium
CCGGACCCATCCCGAACCCGGAAGCTAAGCCTACCAGCGCCAATGATACTACCCAAAAGGGTGGAAAAGTAGGACACCGCCGAACACACATTAAAGACCTGAGCCCCCCAAACCAAAAACTTGGGGGGCTCAGGCATTTGTTCTTCTGTTTCTGTTTGCCGGGCCGGCAATCAGAATTGAAACCCGAACATCTCGATATCCGCGCGGTAGGCCCTGGCGATGACATCCCGCGTTTCGTCGGAATAATACGTCCGATAATCGAGGTGATCCGTTGAATTCGATTTAGGTAATCGTATCGGCCGGCCGAGGGTTTCGCTCAGCCATTGCTCCGTTTCGGGCAAGCGATCGAAATCGCCGATGTAGTCGAAGGAATTCTTACTCTCCCGACCCAGGTAGTAAGTTTGTGGCCGGAAGACGCCGTCCAGTTTCCCTACGTTGCGATGTCCGAGGTATTCGCGGACAAAACGGTCGAACGTTTCGAACTCCTTCCCGCGATAACGTTCTGGGTGCTGTATCTGGGCGCCGTCGGGGACTCCGCCGCGCTTCGCGAAGTGATAAGCCGAAACCGTCCGCTCCCATGGGTTGCGCACGATCGAGAAGCGGGGAAGTTCGAGAATGTCCTTGTCGGCATGCCTCAGCAATTGGGGAAGCGTGAAGTGGCACCACACGGTGGAGTGGTAGATCGCCCGGGTGATGCTCAGGCCTGCTGTTCTCGGTACGTGAATGAAAACGATGCCGGCATCGCGGAAACTGTCTTGCGCCAGGCGTAACTGCCGAAGTTCGGAGAAGGACGGTGGGAGGGCCCGGTTCGCTATCTTGTGCAGCAGCGGACGAGACACCATCCCCTCCCCACAGCTAAATCACAGGTAAATGCGCCGAGGAGCGGTACCCGGTTTGACGGTAATCGATATCGGACCAGCCAGTTCCGGACGTAGTACCGACCGCGCCCGTATCCTTAACCCCGATGGTTGACTATACCGATAGTAATTCCGGCGGCCGGCCCATACGGAAATCCGCCCAGCCGAATCGGCCCCGCCGGGCTACGTCCGCGCCGCGACGTCCCGGTCCGGACCGGGACCGACGGCAACAGCCTCAACAGCAGCGGGACGCTGAGACCGCGCGTCAGTTCAGCGGCCCGCCCATTCCGCAGGCGATTGAGGCGAAGCAACTCGCACCCGACGTCCGGGCGGAGTTGTTGACGCTGGACAAGTCCACCGCCGACACCGTGGCCCGCCATCTGGTCGCGGCAGGCGAGTTGCTCGACGACGATCCGGAAGCCGCATTGGCACATGCCCAGGCGGCCCGGCAGCGGTCCGGAAGGATCGCCGCGATTCGGGAGGCCGTCGGCGTCGCCGCCTATCACTGTGGAGACTGGGCGCAGGCGCTGGCCGAGTTCCGGGCGGCTCGGCGGATGGGGTCGAAATCCCAGTTGCTTCCACTCATCGCCGATTGCGAACGCGGCGTCGGCCGGCCCGAACGGGCCATCGAATTGGCTCGCAGCGCCGAGGCGGCCGAACTGACCGGCGACGACGCGGACGAAATGCGTATCGTCGCCGCCGGAGCGCGAGTTGACCTCGGGCATCTTGATCAGGCGCTGGCGGTGCTGTCCGCACCACCGCCGGACCCGTCGCGCACAGGTTCGACTGCGGCTCGCCTCTCCTACGCCTACGCCGAAGTCCTGCTCGCACTGGGCCGCCGGGACGAGGCGTTGCAGTGGTTCGTGCACTCCGCGGCCGCCGACGACGAGGGCGTCACCGACGCCGAGGACCGAGTCGGTGAGCTGGCCTGAGATGACAACCCTTGCGCGCCAGCACGATTGCCTACTCCTGGACCTCGACGGCACGGTCTTCCGCGGCCACGCGCCAACGGAGGGCGCCGTCGAGACGCTCGCCGGCGTCGACTGCCGGTCGCTGTTCGTCACCAACAACGCCACCCGGTCGGCGGCCGAGGTCGCCGACCACCTTCGGGAGCTCGGCTTCACCGCCACTCCCGGCGATGTGGTGACCAGTGCCCAGAGTGCCGCCCGCATGCTGAGCCAGCAGCTTCCGGCCGGGGCGAAGGTTCTCGTGCTCGGGACCGAGGGCCTCGCCGGCGAAGTGACAGCCGTCGGCCTCATCCCGGTACGGACCTTCGCTGACGATCCGGTGGCCGTCATCCAGGGATTGTCGATGGCGATCGGTTGGTCCGACCTGGCCGAGGCGGCTCTCGCCGTCCGCGCCGGGGCGCTGTGGGTGGCGACGAACCTCGATGCGACCTTGCCGACCGAACGCGGGCTGCTTCCGGGGAACGGTTCGTTGGTAGCGGCGCTGCGCACGGCGACGGGGACGGATCCCCTGGTGGCCGGCAAGCCAGCGCCTGTCCTCATGTACGACGCTCTTGCGCGCGGTGACTTCCGGACCCCGCTGGTGGTCGGCGATCGACTCGACACCGATATCGCCGGCGCCAACGCGGCCGACCTGCCGAGCCTGATGGTGCTGACCGGGGTCAACAGCGCCCGCGACGCGGTGTTCGCCATTCCCGCGGAGCGGCCCACCTACGTCGGCGCCGACCTGCGTTCGTTGCTCTCCGATGCCGGGACGCTGGCGGTGGCCGCTCACCCGGCCTGGCGGACCGAGGTGGACGCCGGCACGGTCACCGTCACCGCGACCGGACAGAATGCCGGCGCCGACGGCCTGTCTGTCGTCCGCGCCGTCGCCCGGGCGATCTGGGATGCCCCGGCCGGGGGCACACCCCTCGCCGTTGCCGCCGGAGACGGCGTCGCGCATGCTGAGCTGCAGCGCTGGGCGCTGGTCGCCGGCGACGATCCGCTAGCGTGATCGTGACATGAACACCGACCCGCAGCAGATTCGAGCCCAGGTGGACGCCGTCCTGGCCGACCTCCCGCCGATCGACCCGGAAGCCGCCGACGACGTCGAGACGGCCGACATCGACGAGGTCGGACGACGCATGGAAGAGGCGCACCAGATCCTCGTCGACGCGTTGGAATCGGTCGAGAAGGGCTGAAGGGCGCATGACGCGCCGCGCCCGGGTCGATGCCGAGCTGGTTCGCCGGGGATTGGCCCGCTCCCGGCAGCAGGCGGCTGAGCTCATCGATGCCGGACGGGTCACGATCGACGGTATGCCGGCGGTCAAACCGGCGACGGCGGTGGCGCTCACCGCGACGATCGCCGTGCAGGGTGCCGGCGAGAAGACCTGGGTCTCCCGCGGGGCGCACAAACTCATCGGTGCTCTGGAGGCGTTCGGGATCGATGTGCACGGCCGTCGCGCTCTGGACGCCGGCGCGTCCACCGGCGGGTTCACCGAGGTCCTCCTTGACCGCGGCGCCGCCGAGGTGGTGGCGGTGGACGTCGGCTACGGGCAGTTGGCCTGGTCGTTGCGCTCCGACTCCCGGGTGCTTGTCATCGAACGCACGAATGTCCGTGAGCTGACCGTCGACGCCGTCGGCGGGCCGGTCGACATCGTCGTCGCAGACCTGTCGTTCATCTCGCTGTCCACAGTGCTTCCGGCACTGGCCGCCTGTGCGGATCCGCACGCCGATATCGTTCCGATGGTGAAACCGCAATTCGAAGTCGGCAGGAGCCAGGTGGGCGCCGGCGGGGTGGTCACCGACCCACAGCTGCGATCGTCCGCGGTGCTCGGGGTCGCGCGCACGGCGGCCACCCTCGGCTGGCACACCATGGGGGCGGTGGCCAGCCCGCTGCCCGGACCGTCCGGCAACGTCGAATACTTCTTGTGGCTCTCGACCCGCGCCGAAGGCGCTCTCCATGGCGCGGATCTGGCCGCGGCGGTGGAGCGGGCGGTCGCGGAGGGGCCGCAGTGACCGGAATCGCGGAGGGGGTCGCGGTGAGAACCATTCTGCTGGTGGTGCACCCCGGCCGTGGCGAAGCCAGTGAAACTGCGCGCCGGGTCGCAAAGACACTGGGCGAGAACGGTATTCGACTCAGGGTGCTGTCCCGTGAAGCCGTCGATCGAGGCAACCTGCACCTTGATCCCGCCGATCTGCAGACCACCGGGATGGACATCGACGTCGTCGACGATGAGCAGCATTCCGCCGACGGCTGCGAACTGGTCCTGGTCCTCGGCGGCGACGGCACGTTCCTGCGGGCCGCCGAACTTGCGCGCAACGCTGAGATCCCCGTTCTCGGAGTCAACCTCGGCCGCATCGGTTTTCTGGCCGAGGCCGAGGCCGAGGCGATCGACGTCATCCTCGACCACGTCATCGCCCGCGATTACCGCATCGAGACCAGGATGACCCTCGACGTCCTGGTCAGCTCCGGCGACGACGTGCTCTACCGCGGCTGGGCGCTCAACGAGGCAAGCCTGGAGAAGGGCACCCATCAGGGGGTGCTCGGTGTCGTCGTGGCCATCGACGGCCGTCCGGTGTCGGCATTCGGCTGCGACGGCGTTCTGGTGTCGAGTCCGACCGGCTCCACCGCCTACGCCTTCTCGGCGGGCGGCCCGGTCGTGTGGCCGGATCTGGAGGCGATCATCGTGGTGCCCAACAATGCGCACGCGTTGTTCGCCCGGCCGATGGTCACCAGTCCCAACGCGGTGATCACCGTCGACGTCGGTCGGGACAACGCCGACGCGGTGGTGCTCTGTGACGGCCGCCGTGAAGCCGTCGTGCCCGCGGGGGCGCGTGTTCAGGTCACGAAATGCCAGACGCCGCTGAAGTGGGTGCGCCTGGACAGTGCGCCGTTCACCGACCGGCTGGTGCGGAAATTCCGCCTGCCCGTGACCAGTTGGCGCGAGCAGTAGATGCTGGCCGAGATTCGGATCGAATCGCTGGGCGCGATCAGTTCGGCCGTCGCCGAATTCGACCGCGGTCTGACCGTGCTGACGGGGGAGACCGGCACCGGCAAGACGATGGTGGTCACCGGACTGCACCTGCTGGGCGGGGCGCGGGCCGATGCCACCCGGGTGCGCTCCGGGGCGGGCCGGGCGGTGGTCGAGGGACGGTTCAGCACCGCCGAACTGGACCCGCCGACGGCGGCCCAGATCCACGAGATCCTCGAGTCCTCGGGCGCCGACCGCGACGACGATGGCAGCATCATCGCCCTGCGAATGGTGAATCGCGACGGCCCATCGCGGGCCTACCTGGGCGGACGCAGCGTCCCGGCCAAGACACTCACCACGTTCACCACCGGTCTACTGACGTTGCACGGTCAGAACGACCAGTTGCGCCTGATGCGTCCCGACGAGCAGCGTGCGGCGCTGGACCGGTTCGCCGGCGCCGCACCGGTGGTCGAGCGCTATCGCAAGGTGCGCGACGAATGGCTGGTGGCGCGTCGCGATCTCGTCGACCGGATCAACAGCGCCCGGGAAAAGGCCCAGGAGGCCGACCGCCTCAAATTCGCTCTCACCGAGATCGACGGGGCCGACCCGTTGCCGGGTGAGGACGAGGCGCTGGTGGCCGACATCCGGCGGCTATCCGAACTCGACGCGGTCCGGGAGGCGGCGGCCGGCGCGCGATCGGCCCTGTCCGGCGGCGACGCCGACGCCCCTGATTCCGACGAGCGTTGTGCCGCAGATCAACTCGGTCGCGCTGTCTCGATGCTGGCGGCCACCGACGACACCGTGCTGACCGGTTTGGCCGGCCAGCTCAGCGATGCCCTCACAGTGATCGGCGATATCACCGGCGAACTCGGCCAGTTCCTCGCCGACCTGCCCGCCGACGCCAGCACGCTGGAGACCAAGCTGGCGCGCCAAGCCGAACTGCGCAGCCTCACCCGCAAGTACGCCGCCGACGTCGACGGGGTGCTGAGCTGGGCGGCCGACGCCCGGCGGCGGTTGGCCCAACTCGACGTCTCCGAGGAAGCCCTCAGTGGGCTGTCGCGCCGGGTTGACGACTTGGCCGGGCAGGTGGCCGCCGCGGCGGTGGAGTTGTCCGACCTGCGGGCCGCGGCAGCCACCGGCCTGGCGGCCGCGGTGACCGCAGAACTGAGCGGGCTGGCCATGGCCGACGCCGACTTCACCATCGGGGTCTCCAAGGTGGCGGCCCGCGATGACGACACCGCCCCGCTGCGACTGCCGTCCGGGCCGACCGTCCACGCCGGTTCTGACGGCGTCGATCTGGTCGAATTCGGATTCACCGCACGTAAGGGTTCTTCCCCGGGCGGCACCGACGTGCTCCCGCTGACCAAGAGCGCCTCCGGCGGCGAGTTATCCCGGGTGATGCTGGCCCTCGAAGCGGTGCTGGCCGCGTCGGCCGAGGGCACCACGATGGTGTTCGACGAAGTCGACGCCGGTGTCGGTGGCCGAGCCGCCGTGCAGATCGGCCGCCGACTGGCCCGGCTGGCCCGCAGCCACCAGGTGATCGTCGTCACCCACCTACCTCAGGTGGCCGCCTATGCCGACACCCACCTCGTGGTCCACAGCAGCGGCCCTGCCAGCGAGGTGCGCCGACTCGACACCGATGAGCGGGTCGCCGAACTCGCCCGGATGCTGGCTGGACTCGGGGAGTCCGACACCGGCCGGGCGCATGCCCGCGAACTGCTGCAATCGGCTCAGGCCGACCGCGAGGCGCCATGATGCCGCTCGGCCTGTTACCAATGTGACTGAATGCAACTTATGAGGCGCATGTTACGGCGCGCCTAATCGAGCATGGCCGTCGGCGCCGACAGAATCGCTCAGCATGAAGATGTCAGCGCTTCTCACGCGTAATGCCAATGCACGTCCGGGCGTCACGGGGAACGCCCGGGTCGACCGCGACATCGACCGCCTGCTGCGGCGGGTCGGGGCCGGCGACATCGCCGTGCTCGACATTCTCGACCTGGACCGGGCGACCGCGGATGCGCTGGTCGACGCCGGGGTGGTCGGGGTGGTGAATGCGGCGCCGTCGATCTCCGGCCGCTATCCCAACCTCGGGCCGGAGGTTCTGGTCGCCAACAACATCGTGCTCATTGACAACGCCGGACCGGAGATCTTCAAGAAGATCAAGGACGGCGCCAAGGTGCGGCTGCATGACGGCGGCGTCTACACCGGTGACCGGCGTCTGGTGCACGGCGTCGAGCGCACCGACGAGGAGATCGCCGACCTGATGCACGATGCGAAGACCGGGCTGGTGGCTCATCTGGAGGCCTTCGCCGGCAACTCGATCGAATTCATCCGCAGTGAAAGCCCGCTGCTCATCGACGGCATCGGCATCCCCGAGATCGACGTCGACGTCTACCGCCGCCACGTCGTGGTGGTGTCCGACGGGCCCGGAGCGGCCGACGACCTCAAAGCGCTCAAGCCGTTCATCAAGGAATACCAGCCGGTACTGGTCGGCGTCGGGGCGGGCGCTGACATACTGCGCAACGACGGCTACCGTCCCGCGCTCATCGTGGGTAACCCCGAGACGATGAGTGCCGACGTGCTCAAGTGCGGCGCTCAGGTGGTGCTGCCCGCCGATCCCGATGGCCACGCCGCCGGGCTGGAGCGCATCCAGGATCTCGGCATCGGGGCGATGACCTTCCCGGCGGCCGGCACACCCACCGACCTGGCTCTGCTGCTGGTCGATCACCACGGCGCGTCGCTGATCGTCACCGCCGGTCAGGCTGCGAGGCTGGAGGAGTTCTTCGACCGGTCCCGGGCGCAGAGCAACCCGTCGACCTTCCTGACCCGGCTCAAGGTGAGCGACAAACTCGTCGACGCCAAAGCCGTTGCCACGCTGTACCGCAGCCATATCTCCGGCGGAGCGGTGGCCCTGCTCGTGCTGGCGGTGCTGCTGGCCATCATTGCGGCCCTGTGGGTTTCGCGCTCCGATGCCGTGGTGATCGACTGGTTGACGAACTACGGGCACCGGCTGACGGTGTGGGTGCAGGGCTGGGTGACCTAACGTGAGGTCGGGTCGCCACCGCGTCCTGTGGCTGGCGGCGGTCGTCATCGCCTTGGCCGCCGGTGTGGTGCTCGGTTCCCTTTCGTTGTCCGGGCCGTTGGTTTCGGGTTTGCGCGGCGACAAGGGGAGTTTGCAGCAGCAGCTCACCGCGGTCGGGGACGAGAACCGTGCGCTGAGCGAAAAGCTTGCTGCCGCAGACAAATTCGACACCCAGATGGCCGGTCGTATCGTGCACGACGCGCTGGCCGGCAAGTCGGTGGCGCTGTTCCGCACTCCCGACGCCGACGACTCCGACGTCGAGGCGATGTCCCGTCTGGTCGGCCAGGCGGGTGGCACGGTCACCACGACCATCGGACTGACCGACGAGTTCGTGCACGGCAATGCCGCCGAGAAACTGCAGTCGGTGGTCAACTCGCCGATCGTGCCCGCGGGAGCCAAGCTGAACACCACCTTGGTGGATCCCGGCGCGCAGGCCGGAGACCTGCTCGGCATCGCGCTGCTGATCAATCGCGACCCCAAGATCGCCCCGGTCGACGACGCCGCCCGCGACACCGTGCTGGCAGCGCTGCGCGACACCGGATTCATTACCTACGCCGACCGGCCGGGAGCAGCCAACGCCGCCGTCGTCGTCACCGGTGGTGCGCTGCCCGAGGACGCCGGCAACCAGGGCCTCACGGTGGCGCGGTTCGCCGCGGCGCTGGCGCCGCACGGGTCCGGCGTCGTCCTCGCCGGCCGCGACGGCTCGGGGACCGGGGCGTCGGCAGTGGCGGTGGCCCGGGCCGACGCCGGCCTGGCCAACGCGATGACGACCGTCGACGACATCGGCCGGGCATCCGGACGGATTACGGCGGTGCTCGCCCTGCAAAGCATGATCGGTGGGGCCCCGCCCGCCATCCCCCAGTAGCCCACCATCCCCAGAAGCCCCGACGGTGTGTCAGCCCCGCCAGAGCGGCGGCGGTGTTAGGGTGAGTTTCCGTGGGTCGGCAGGCCCCAAACCAGTTCCGCCACGCGGGCACTCGGAGCGCAGCGACGAGGCCTCTAACGTTGTCGGGCCTGGTGAAAATAAGTCCTGCGCCGTCGTCACGGAGGTTGTGCATTGGCCGGTTTGCGCAAGCACGCCCAAGCCGCGACGAAGCATCTCTTCGTCACCGGTGGCGTCGTCTCATCGTTGGGCAAGGGGCTGACCGCCAGCAGTCTCGGTCAGTTGCTGATCTCCCGCGGTCTGTCGGTCACCATGCAGAAGCTGGATCCGTACCTCAACGTCGATCCCGGGACGATGAACCCATTCCAGCACGGCGAGGTGTTCGTCACCGAGGATGGCGCCGAGACCGACCTCGACGTCGGGCACTACGAACGGTTCCTGGACCGGGACCTGTCCGGGTCGGCGAATGTCACCACCGGACAGGTGTATTCGACCGTCATCGCCAAGGAGCGCCGCGGCGAATACCTCGGCGACACCGTCCAGGTGATCCCGCACATCACCGATGAGATCAAGCGCCGCATTCTGGAGATGGCCGAACCGGACGCCGGCGGAAAGCGCCCCGACGTCGTCATCACCGAGATCGGCGGCACCGTTGGCGACATCGAGTCCCAGCCGTTTCTGGAGGCGGCCCGCCAGGTGCGTCACGAGGTGGGCCGGGAGAACTGCTTCTTCCTGCACGTCTCGCTGGTGCCCTACCTGGCGCCGTCGGGGGAACTCAAGACCAAGCCGACGCAGCACTCGGTAGCCGCCCTGCGCAGCATCGGCATCACGCCGGATGCGCTGATCCTGCGTTGCGACCGCGCGGTTCCCGAACCGCTGAAGGAAAAGATTGCACTGATGTGCGACGTCGACATCGACGGCGTGATCTCCACTCCGGACGCGCCGTCGATCTACGACATCCCCAAGGTGTTGCACCGCGAAGAACTCGATGCCTATGTCGTGCGTCGGCTGAACCTGCCGTTCCGCGACGTTGACTGGACCACCTGGGACGACCTGTTGCGCCGGGTGCACGACCCGCGTGAAACGGTGCGAATTGCCTTGGTGGGCAAATACATCGACCTCTCCGACGCCTACTTGTCAGTGGCCGAGGCGCTGCGCGCCGGTGGCTTCGCCCACCACGCCAAGGTCGAGATGCGCTGGGTGGCTTCGGACGACTGCGAGACCGACGCAGGTGCGTCTGCTCTGCTCGACGACGTTCACGGGGTTCTCATCCCGGGTGGGTTCGGCATCCGCGGTATCGACGGCAAGATCGGAGCCATCCGCTACGCGCGGCACCGCGGACTGCCACTGCTCGGGTTGTGCCTGGGACTGCAGTGCATCGTGATCGAGGCGGCGCGGTCGGTCGGGCTCTTGGACGCGAATTCGGCCGAGTTCGATCCAGCCACACCGGATCCGGTGATCTCGACCATGGCCGACCAGCGTGACGTGGTGGCCGGGCAGGCCGATCTCGGCGGCACGATGCGGCTGGGCGCCTATCCGGCCGCGCTGGAGCCGGGTTCGGTTGTGGCCGAGGCATATCAGTCGACGGAGGTCTCCGAGCGTCACCGGCACCGCTACGAGGTCAACAACGCCTACCGCGACCGGATCGCCGAAAGCGGCCTGCGGTTCTCCGGCACCTCCCCGGACGGCCACCTCGTCGAGTTCGTCGAGTATCCGACTGAGGTGCACCCGTTCCTGGTCGGAACGCAGGCGCATCCGGAACTCAAGAGCCGGCCGACCCGTCCGCACCCGCTGTTCGTCGCGTTCATCGGTGCGGCGATCGCCTACAAGGACGCCGAGCGGCTTCCGGTGGAGATGCCTGCACGGCACGCCAACGGACACGAGCATGCCGACGGCCTCGCCGCGGCGCCGCTGGCGGATCACGCCCGTGGGTAATCACGAGTTCGAGACCCTCGCCAGCCAGACCCGCTTTCGGGGCAATCTCATCGCGCTGCGGACCGACGAAGTCCGTATGCCGGGCGGGGTCACCGCCACCCGCGAGGTCGTGGAGCACTACGGCGCGGTGGCCATCGCCGCAGTCGATGACGACGAGCAACTGGTCATGGTCCACCAGTACCGCCACCCGATCGGGCGTCGACTGTGGGAACTGCCCGCCGGCATCCTCGACGAACCGGGAGAGGATCCGCTGGCCGCGGCGGAACGCGAGCTTCGGGAGGAGACCGGTCTGGTTGCCCGGGACTGGCGAGTCCTGGTCGACGTGATCACCGCACCAGGGTTCTGTGATGAATCCGTGCGGGTTTACCTCGCTCGCGGATTGGATCACGTGGGTCGCCCGGAGGCCGACCACGAAGAAGCGGATCTGACTGTGCACCGGGTCGGGCTGCGCAAGGCCGCCGATCAGGTGCTGGCCGGGGAGATCATCAACTCGATCGCCGCCGCCGGCGTACTGGCCGCATATGCCGCCGTCGTGGACGGCAAGCCCACCCGGGCGGTGGACGCGCCCTGGCCTGAACGGTCGCGGGCCTTCGCGGCTCGTCAGGGACACGCGTGACAACGTTCGCCCTCCGGACCGCGCTGGACAATCAACTCCAGGGCTACCTGGATCACTTGTCCATCGAACGCGGTGTCGCAGCCAACACCCTCAGCTCCTACCGCCGTGATCTTCGGAGATACACCGAACATCTCGCGCAGCGCGGCATCACCGATCTGCGCGACGTGACCGAGATCGACGTCAGCGAGTTCCTGGTCGCGCTGCGCCGGGGCGATCCCGACGCCGGGGCGGTACCGCTGTCGGCGGTCTCGGCCGCCCGAGCGCTCATCGCGGTGCGCGGACTGCACCGATTCGCCGCCGCGGAAGGGATCATCGACCTCGACGTGGCCCGCGCGGTCAAACCGCCCACACCAAGCCGGCGGCTGCCCAAGAGCCTGTCCCTCGACGATGTGCTGGCACTGCTCGACGGCGCCGGCGGCGACGCGCCTACCGACGGCCCGTTGACCCTGCGCAACCGCGCCCTGCTGGAACTGCTGTACTCAACCGGCGCCCGGATCTCCGAAGCCGTCGGCCTCGACGTCGATGATGTCGACACCCACGCCCGGTCGGTCCTGCTGCACGGCAAGGGCGGCAAACAGCGCCTGGTGCCGGTCGGTCGCCCCGCCATCGCCGCGTTGGACGCTTATCTGGTGCGCGGCCGCCCGGAACTCGCCCGGCGCGGCCGCGGCATGCCAGCTATCTTCCTCAACGTCCGCGGCGGCAGGCTGTCCCGGCAGAGCGCCTGGCAGGTACTGCAGGACTCGGCCGAACGTGCGGGCATCAGCGCGGCGGTATCACCGCACACGCTGCGGCACTCGTTCGCCACGCACCTGCTCGACGGCGGCGCCGACGTGCGGGTGGTGCAGGAACTCCTGGGCCACGCGTCGGTGACGACCACCCAGATTTACACCCTGGTGACCGTCAACGCGCTGCGGGAGGTGTGGGCGGGAGCCCACCCGCGGGCCTAGTCCGACGACCGATGCGGAGCGCAGCGACGAGGAGGAGTCGGACATTGAGACCTAGTCCGACGACCGATGCGGAGCGCAGCGACGAGGAGGAGTCGGACATTGAGACC
>CAIRCP010000148.1 GCA_903877095.1 uncultured Actinomycetes bacterium
GCCCGCCACATCGATCTGGAAGCATTGCAACCGTCAATCAACCGATTGACCAAGACGAAGTAGCGCAAGCCCCCCACGCGCTCACCATGCGTGAGGCACCAGCCACTACTTCGCGCTCACTTTTAGGTGAGGCACCTCGATCTATGATGCAGGAATGTCCCGCGGATCCGACGGTGCGACGGTAGTGGTCCGCATCTCCCAGATGGCGCACATCGCGTCGGCCTTCATCCTGATCTGGCTGGTGCTGATGATGCCGGCCTTCGGACCCTGGGGGCTGCTCCTGCTGGCGATTCCGGTGCTGCTGTCGGTAGCCATCGAACGGCTGCGCACCACCGCCGACACGGACAGCGTCACTGCGCGCTACCTGCTCAGCAGCCGCACCCTGCCGTGGTCGCAGGTCGAGGGGCTGAAGTTCACCCGCGGCCGGTGGGCCCGGGCCTGCCGGCCGGACCTGTCGGAGATGCGGCTGCCGGCGGTCACGTTCTCGACCCTGCCGCAACTCACCGCGGCCAGTGGCGGCAAGGTGCCCAATCCCTACCAGAGGTAAGAGCGCCCCAGACCAGTCCGCCCGACTACGGGGAGGAACGGTGGGACGGGAGGGCAACCTCCTGACCCCGGTCATGCGAAGGGATTGTGGCCCCGCAGGAAGAACCAGGCGGCCACGCCGCCGGCTACGCCGAGCACGAGTGCCAGGAACGAACCGATGAACGGGCGACGTGCCCAGCCACGGCTGCCGTCGAACCCATAACGACCGGGACCGGCCAAGACGATGGCCGCCGCCACTGCGGTGAGCACGAGCATTTGCTCACCCGCCGAACTCAGCACCAGGCGCCAGCCGTCGCCCTCCAGCGCGGCAAGCGCGCCGTTGAGCAACAGGCCCATCGCCACCGCCGCGGCTACCGGGGTGAACAGGCCCAGCACCAGCAGCACGCCCGAGGCGATCTGCGCGCCGGCGGTCACGTAGCTCAGCAAACCGGCGTTCTGGTAGCCCGCCGCGGTGAGTGACTCTTTCAACCCCGCGGGGCCGGGGCCGCCCCAGAACCCGAACGCGTTCTGTAATCCGTGGGCGATCAGTAACGCCCCCAAGGCGACGCGCAGCAGCAGCAGGCCGAGGTCCTGGGTGCCGCGCCGCGCCGCGGCCTTGGCCCGCTCCTCGGGGTCGCCGGGGATGATCTCGGTCGGTGCGGCCATCGGCTGGCCGGACCCGGCCGGAGGCTGGACGGGCTGCACGTAGGGCAGCGGGTCCGGCTCGTAGAGCAGCCCGGGGCCCGCCGACGAGGGCGTCGGGGGCGGCGGTGTCGGGGGCAGGCCCCCGGGGCCGCGATGGGCCGACGGAATGCGGGTGGTCTCGAAGTCGCCGCTGTAGGACGCCGACGCCAGATCGTCCTGCGGATCGACGAACCGTGCCGACGCCGGACGCACGGCCAAGTCGTCCGGGCGCTGCCAGGCGGGATCGGGGTTCTGGCTCGTCACACGGTCAGGGTAAGTGCTGCCGGAGGCAAATGAGCGGATTTGCCGGGCACGTCGGGTGGCCAATCGGCACCAGCGGGCGGGGCGTCGTGGCGCGGATCGCGTGAGCATCCGTAACCTGGCGGGCATGCGATTGCGTGCGTCGGCTGCCTCCGTGGCCGTGCTGTGTGCCGCCACGGTGCTGACGGCGGGCTGCGCGCGCTTCGACGACGCGGTCTCCCAGCCGTTCACCACCGAGCCGGAGATGATGCCCGGGCAGTCGTCGACTCCTCCGCCCCCGCCGCCGCTGCCCCCCAAGCCGTTCCCGAAGGCCTGCCCCGCGCAGGGGGTGATGCAGGGCTGCCTGGAGAGCACCAGCGGGTTGATCATGGGCTCGGACGCCAAGAGCGCGCTGGTGGCCGAACGCACGACCGGTGCGATCAAGGAGGTGTCGGTCAGCGCTGAGCCGAAGGTCAAGATGACCATCCCGGTCGATGGCAGCGGCGACGGCGGACTGATGTCCATTGCGATGTCACCCACTTATTCCCAGGACCGGCTGATGTACGCCTACATCAGCACGCCCACCGACAATCGGGTGGTCCGGATCGCCGAGGGCGACGTTCCCAAGGACCTGCTGACCGGAATCCCCAAAGGCGCGATCGGCAACACCGGGTCGCTGATCTTCACCAGTCCGACGACGCTGGTGGTCCAGACCGGTGATGCCGGCAGTCCGGAGCTGGCCGGTGACCCGAAGTCGTTGGCCGGCAAGGTGATCCGCATCGAGCAGCCCACCACCGTCAACCAGGCCGCGCCGACGACCGCTTTAAGTGGAATGGGTTCGGCCGGCGGGATGTGCCTGGATCCGGCCGACAAGACGCTGTACATCACCGACCGCACGCCCGCCGGTGACCGGTTGCAGCGGCTCGGCTCCGACGGCAAGGTCACCACAGTGTGGACGTGGCCGAACCGCCCCGGAGTGGCGGGCTGCGTGGCGCTGGACGGCACCGTGCTGGTCAACCTGGTCAACACCAAACAGACGGTGGCGGTGCGACTGGCGCAGGCCACCGGCGCGGTCACCGGCGACCCGGAGGTGGTCCGCCAGGACACCCACGGTCACGCCTGGGCGCTCGACGTCTCCCCCGACGGCAACATCTGGGGTGCGACGGTGAACCGCACCGCCGGTGATGCCGAGAAGAACGACGACGTCGTCTTCCCGCTGTTCCCGCAGGGTGGCGGGTTCCCGCGGTCCAACGCCGACGTCACCTGAGCCGTCAGGGCCGGGGACGCAGCCCGGTG
Organism: uncultured Actinomycetes bacterium; assembly: GCA_903877095.1. Classification (GTDB taxonomy): domain Bacteria; phylum Actinomycetota; class Actinomycetes; order Mycobacteriales; family Mycobacteriaceae; genus Mycobacterium. The sequence continues at coordinate 2,746 of CAIRCP010000148.1, forward strand.
AGCACCAGCCCGGGGTCGAACGTCGCCCGCGCGGCGACCGAGGCGGCGGCCGCGGCCACCACCACCGCGGCGGCCTCCTCGTAGCCCTTGGGAAAGACGATCTCGGCGCTGTCCGGGCCGTCGCGGTGGGCCATCAGCCAGTCGTACAGCAACCAGTCCAGCGCGCAGGTGACCGCCATCGGGTCGGCATCGGACAGCCGGGCCGCATCCACCACCGCAGCCAGGGCGTCGCGGTGTTCCTTTCGGGCACCTTCCTTGTTGGTCCCGGAACTGTCGAACATCAGCATGGACAGGGTGAGCGGGAAGCGTTGTCCCGCTTCGGTTCGCACCACCCAGCGGCCACCAGCCCACGGCCGGTCCGGGTCGACGTGATGGAACTCCCCGAAGCCGCCGACCACGCCGAGCGCCGGCTCGTCGAGATCGCCGTCCAGCGGCGCCGGGCCGAGCAGGCCCAGGGGTTGGCGGGCCCGGATGGAGAACAGCGCCGCGGTGCCGATGATCTTGCCGGCCCGCAGATCGGCGTTCAGTCCGGTCTTCTCCAGTGCCGCAGCGTATTCGAAGCACAACCGGTCCAGCGTGCGGTGCAGTTCGAGCAGTGCGTCCCGTTCGGCAGCATCGGCAGGCCCGCGGCCCCCGCCGAGGACCTCGCCGAACCGGTCGGCGGCGATGATCAGCGCATCGTCGAGCGCCTCCAGATGGGTGGCGACCAGCCGGTCGGGTTCGTCTTCGTCGGGGTCGCTCACCAGGGCCGGCAGCGACGTCGGCCGACCGGCCGGGGTGGCCCAGTAGAAGCCGATCTGATCGTCGGACTGGACGATTCGCGGTCTCATCGCGTTCTCCGCCAGATCATCACCCGGTTGTTGCCCGAATCGGCGACGGCCAGGGTGTCACCGTGCAACGACAGCCCGTAGGGCCAGCAGAGCGTGTCGTGCTGCACCGAGGTCCACCGGTTCTCGCCGTTGGAACTGAAATCGGGCTGCGCCAGTACATAGTCGGCACCCACCGGCCCGTCGGGCATGCCGTCCCACAGCAGGATCCGATTGTTGGCGGTGTCGGCGACTGCCAGACGGGTTCCGTCCAGGCACACCGCGTAGGGGAAGCGCATGCGGTCTCCTGTGTGCGGGCCGTAGGGCCACTCCTCGGCACTGGTGAAATCCGGTTGGCCGACAACGAGATCCGCCGGCCGATCGGCATCGGGGAGCGGGGACCAGCCCAGCACCCGGTGATCGCCGGCGTCGGCGACGAGCAGCAGATCGTCGCGGCCGGCGATGTCATGTGCCCAGCGGAAGCTATCGGGGCCGGCCGGTCCGCCGCGGTTCTCATCGTGGGATGTCGCATCCGGCTGGCCCAGAATCACGTCGGCGGCTTGGTCTGCGGCGGGAATGCCGTTGCGCCAGCCTAGAACCCGCCGGTTGCCGGTGTCGGCGACCCAGAATGCGCCGCCGACCATCGCGATGCCGAAGGGCCAGTACAGACCGGACGCCGAGCAGGTCCCGCCGCGGTTGGCCTCGACCGCACTGGCATCCGGCTGCCCGATGACAAGGTCCGGGGCAACGTCGTTGGCCGTCGGCACGGTGTCCCACACCAGGATCCGGTGGTGCCAGGCGTCAGCCACCAGCAACCGGCCGTCGTGCACGAGAACGCCGGTGGGCAGCTGCATCCCGCGCTCGGGTCCGCGACCGCCGGCGGCCGGACCCTCGGTGTCGCCGTCGGGCTGGCCCAGCACCACGTCGGCGGGCTGCTCGTCGCGGCCGGGGATCCCGTGCCAGATCAGCACCCGGTGGTTTCCGCTGTCGGCGACCACCAGGAGATCGTCCGAGATGAACACCCCACGGGGTGAATACAGCCAGGCCATCGACGGTTGCGCCGCCGGAAGCGCCAGGCCGCCCGGCGCGGGAGCACCCAACCACAGGTGCGGCCTCCAGCCACCGGTGAGGTCGACGGTGGGCACCACATCGGGCCGCGTTCCGACACCGCTGATGTTGTGCCGGACGGTGTAGCGGCTCACGGGATGCTCGTCATTGCGTGAGACGCACCCAGACGTCTCCGTCATCCACCCGCAGCGGCAACTGCTCCAGTTGGGCGCCCGGGGCGCTCAAGCACTCCCCCGAGGTGGCGTCGAAACAGAAGCCGTGCCACGGGCAGGTGAGGGTCCCGTTGCTCACGTCGAGCACCGCATCATTCAACGGCAGCGCCTGATGCGCGCATTCGTTGCGGTAGGCCGACAGCCGCTGACCGAGATTGACGACGAGCAGCTCGGTGGACCGCCCGCCCAGAGTCGCTGTGGCCACCGAGATCTCGTCGACCGGTAAGCCGGCAGCCGGGCCGATCCGCACCCAGCCGTCGGCGGCCGGTTCGGCGGCCGATTCACGCCCAAACCGCAGTGCCTCCAGCGGAATCAGCGTCGGCGTCGGCTCGGCCGGCACCACCTCCACCGTCGTGATCGCCGGAACACCCTGCACGAGAGCCTCTTCCACCAGGTTGCGCAACGTCACCGACGACATCGAGCAGCCGTTGCAGGCCCCTTCGAGACGAACGAAGGCGGTGCCGTCGGAGATCCTGACCAAAGACACGTCACCGCCGTGGCTGTGCAGTTGCGGACGCACCTGTTCCAGAACCTGGTTGGCGTGCGTCATCGGGTCGGGCCGGACGATGCCGTGCAGCGAGAGCAGCATGTGTACCACCGGGTCGTCGACAAGTTCGAACAGCACCGGCCGGGCGCCGTCGTCGGCGCGCATCGCCCGCACGATGGTGATCAGACCGGTGCGGTGCACGGCCTCGATCGCGCCCTGCAGTTCTTCGGCCGCCTTGCGGGCGGCCGGATCCAGATCGGCCAGCGCGGCGACGGCATCGTCAACCCGCTGGGCCAATTCCTCGAATGTCGGCTCTGCAGAACTCATTCCGACATCGTCTCCGTGCGGCTCAGCGCGGTCTGACGGGAGATCTCGTCCAGCACGCCGCGCACCGTGCGTACCGAATCGTGGTCCCCGAGTTCCTCGAACAAGTAGCGGGCCTCGTACAGCTTGGCCTTGGCCTGGTCGAAATCGCCGATGTGGGCCAGCACGTTGCCCTGATTGGCCAGCACCCGGGCGCGTCCAAGCGGGTCGGCGTCGCGGTCGCGCGCCTGCAGCACCGCCTCGTACAACTCCACCGCCTCGACGAGGTTGTCGGCCTGATGGCTCGACGGGGTGTACACCAGCGAGTTGGCCAGATTCAGCTGCACGCTGGCCCACTGTTCGGGGTAGTCCTCGCGGGTGTACACCTTCAGCGCAGAGCGCAGCGACTGGGCCGCGATGCCCAGGCGCAACTGGCTGGACGCCTCCGTCATCGGCATCGTCAGGTAGGCGGTGGCGAGGTCGGCGTGCGCTGCGGCCCACAGCAGTGGCGCCTCCTCCCGGAGCACCAACTGCAGAGCCGAATGATAATGCGGGACAGCACGGTTCAGCAGTCCCGGGACTTCCACCGCTTGTTCGTGCAGCAAGCCTGCAAGGTTGAGGTGGATCTCGGCCCTGGCCACCCGCAGATCGTCGGCCCCCTCCAGGCAGCGCAGCGCCTGCTCGAACCGGCTCACCCCCTCGCCTGGATTGGCGGGCGCGACGACCGACCCGGCGGCGCCGAGCAGCAGCCCCTGCAGTGGCGCGGACGCTTCGCCCGCGAAATCGGCGGCACGGTCCAGCATTTCGGCCGCACGCGCCGGGTCGTGCTCGCCGAGGGCCTGGCTGGCCTGCGCCGACAGCACGACGGCCGCCAACTCGCCGGTGGCCGCGCCGAGTTCCGGCGCGGTGTCGGTGCGGCCGAGGGCGAACAGCACCACATCGACCAGGACGCCGAACTCGCCCATCGCTGAGCGTAATTCGGCCGGATCCTCGACTGGGTCTGCAGAATCGGGATCCATGACGAACCGGTTGTACCGGGTGACCGGGTCGTCACCGGTCAGCTGCGCCAGCGCACCGTCGCGGTCTCCGGCCAGCGCCAGTTCGTGCGCCCGCAGCGCAGCGGGCCATTCCGGAATCCGCCCGGCCAGCAGCGCCAGCCGGGCGTCCTCGGTCTCGGGGATCGCCGGAATCAGCAGGTAGCCCAGGGGCAATGGGAATGCGCCCAGCGGTTGCGGTCGGACAGCGAGCACGGCCGGATTGGGTTGGGTCACAGAACTCCTCGCGTTCTCATCCGTTCGGCGGGATGCCGCCGATGTCCCGATTCGCGGCGCGGCGAATCAGGTCGGCGGCGATGTCGGCGCGCGCCCTGGTGGAGTGCGTGTTGATCCGCTTGCGGACCACACCGTCGGCGAAGACGACGATGATGTCGACCGCCCACCGGCCGCTCTCTTCCACCACGACCGTCTGCACATCCAGTGCTTCATCAGCGGAGGTCTCCGAGCGACCGGTGGCCTCGGGGAGATCGTCCTCAGCCATCACAGCACCTATCACTGCAGTGCGATCCCCTGCTCACGCAGTGAAATCCTGAGCGCCTTGTGCTCATCATCCCAGCATGCCGCACAGGTCCCGGCGGGAAAACCGTCGGCGAGCACCTCGTGGATCAGCACAGCCCGGTCCCCCGCGGGGTTGCGCTGTTTGAGCAGCAGGCCGCCGCTGCTCGGGCCGCGCAGCGGGTACAGCCACAATTCGCCGTCGCGGGGCACCGCCGCGACGGCGTCGGAGGGAAACCGGCCGGCCGCCAGGGCCGCGTCGAGTCGCAGATAGCCGTCGGCGGTGATCTCGACGCTCACCGAATCGTCGTTGCGAGGCCGCAGTGGCGCCAGGAAGTCCCGTTCGATCAGGTCGATCACCTGCTCCATCGCAGTGCTCACCGGCACGGAGAGTTCGGCGCCCATTTCCATGGCGGCGGCTTCGATCAGGAACACCGTGATGTCGGTGGGGCAGGCGTCGCCCAGCGCCCACCGGGCGAACGGGATGGCGTGGTCCCACCGGAAGGAGTGGGTGTGCAGGCCCTGCAGCGGCGGCAGGTCGGTCAACTCCTCCCCCGGGACCCGATACACCGTGCCAGGTGTGACGCCCGTAGCCGAGGCATCGACGATCACCACCCGCCTCGCCCCGCGCATCTGGAAGCCGACGTCCATCCCTGCGGTGCCGCCATCGACCAGTTTGGCGCCCTCGGGCACCCCGCGATCCCACAGATGGCGGATCAGGACCGGGCCGACGCCGTCGTCACCGCGCAGCAGGTTGCCGCAGCCGACCACGAGCACCTCATACCCGGGCGGTTCGAGGTCGATGACCTCCGAATCGCTTGGGCTGCCGCGGCTTTCGCGTGAGTCTTCTGTCACGAGGTGCCGATCGGTGTGCCCTTCGGTCACACCATGCCGTTGATGACGAACTTCGACAGTTCCTTGCCGGTCTTGCCGTCGTAGGCGTGCACCGTGCAGACCAGGCAGGAGTCGAAGCTGCGTGCGACGTGACCGAGTTCGACCGGGTCCTCCGGATCGACGATCGGCGCACCGACGAGGGCCTTCTCCATCGGGCCCAGGACGTTATCGGCGTCGCGCGGGCCGATGTTCCACGCCGTCGGCGTGACCACCTGGTAGTTCTTGATCTTGTTGTTCTCGATGACGATCCAGTCGGCCAGCGACCCCCGGGCCGCCTCGGTGGCGCCGAAGCCCTTGCCCTCGGCGTGCTCGGTGGGCTTGCTGTAAAAGCTCTCCTTGAGATCCAGTTGGTCGAGCCAGCTGCGCACCCACTTGTAGTACTTCGGCGCCTCGTGCAGACGGGCCAACTGGCGGGTCAGCACCGAGGGGCCGATCTTGTTGTAGATGTCGAGGAACAGCGGGTCGTTGTCCTGGTGCCCGGCGGCGTTCGGACCGGCGGCGGCCATCCGGCGGGCCAGCGGGCCGGTCTCCAGCGGCAGATGGCCGAACCCGGGGACCTCGTAGCGCGGGGACTTGGCCCAGCTGTACTTGCCCCGCTTCTTGGCTTTCTCCGGGTCGATCGGGATGGTCTCGCCCTCGAACGGGTGCAGCGGCCGGCTGCCCTCATAGAAGGAGTGGCTGACGTCCTCGCGGACCCGGGACTGGTCGAACTCGTACCACTGGCCGCCGGCGAAGATGCCGCCCCGGCCGATCAGAGCGGCGTTGCGGCCCTCGATGGTCGGCCGCTGATAGCGCTTCGGGTCGAAGTAGGTGCCCATCGAGATGTAGTTGCCGACACCCTGGCCGTAGGAGTCCAGGCCGACGTCCTGCGAGTAGCGGATCAGGAAGCCGATGTCGCTGTTGCGCTGCGACTCGTTCTCGTCCACCCAGGCCAACACGTCGTCCCAGGACTTGTTCTCCAGCCAGCGATCGACGCTGCAGCCGAGCAGGTCGGACTCCAGCCAGTTGTCCTTCCAGTTCTCCAGGATCGCGATGGAACGGGTGACGTCGGACAGCGACGGGGCGCCCATCACGCCGCCGGGCACCATGAAGCTGGAGTGCGGCCACTGCCCGCCGAAGATGGCGTACACCTCGACCGGCTTCTGCGAGAGCACCACGCCCTTCTGGTAGCTGGTGCCCACGTACGGGGCGTAGCGGCGCACCGCCTCGTCGTACATCGAGGACTTGGCGTAGTTCTTGTTCGTCAGGTCGATGGCGAACAGCGCGTAGTAGTAGCGCGGAATCGATTGCAGCGTCTCGCAGGCCTGAGCGATGTTGCGCACCAGAGTGGCGTTGGGCGGCATGGTGGTGCGCCATGCGGTGTCCAGCGCATAGGCCGACTTGTAGAGGTGGCTGCCGCCGCAGATGCCGCAGATGCGCGGACACACGATGAGACCGGCCTGCGGGTCCTTACCGCGCAGGATGATCTCGAAGCCGCGGAACATCGCGGCCTCGGTCCAGGCCGAGGTGACGACCCCGTCCTCGATGGTGACCCGGACGTCGAGGTCACCCTCGACGCGTCCGAGCGGGCTGACGTGAAGATCAAGCGAAGTCATGTGACAAATCCTCCGAGAGAATTGTTGGTGGTCGCCAAAAAATGGGCGCAGTGGGTGGCTAGACCACGAACATGTCTTCTTTGGACCACTGCGGAGCAGCGAGCCGGGCGGCTGCCGAAGCTGCCATGTAGGAGAACTTCTTGGTGCCGGTCCCGGTCTCCTTGGGGATCACCCCGGCGACCTTCTGGGTCTTGAACAGCGTGCCGGGAGCGAGGTCGAAGTGCGGGAATTCCGGCTCGGTGCAGCCGTAGCAGGGCTGGCCGGCGCGGGTCTTGGAGGACTGGCGATTCCACAGGATCCGATTGCACGGCGAGTGGGTCATCGGGCCGCGGCAGCCGAACTCGTAGAACAGGCAACCGGTGCGGGTGCCCTCGCCGAAGGACATGGTCGACTGCTTGTACTCATAGAACTGAACCCGGGTGCAGCCGGTCTGGGTGAAGGTCTTGAAGAAGGTCTGCGGCCGCTGCAGGTCGTCCAGGGCGATGTCGCTGGTGCGTCCGGTGGCCAGCGCGACGAGGATCTGGGTGATCCAGTCCGGGTGTGCGGGGCAGCCGGGGATGTTGATGACCGGCAGGCCGGCCTTGGATTTGAAGTTCGGTCCGAGGAACCCGCCCTTGTTGCGCTTGTGGTACTGCAGGCCGGTCGAGCCGGAGGGGTTGGGTTCCATCGCCGGGATGCCGCCCCAGCAGGCGCAGTCACCGATGGCGACCACGATGCCGGCCTGGCTGGCGAGTTCGGTGACCCACTCCTTCATCGGGCGGTCGGCGAACATGTCCATCCGGCCGGTTCCGTTGGGCCCCTCGATCACCGAGCCCTCGAAGACGAAGACATCCATCGGTCGCGCGCCGGTGGCGCAGTCCCGGAAGATCTTCTGGGCCTGGGTGCCCAACTCCAGCCCGAGCGAGGGATGCCAGATCACCTCGAGGCCGAAGTCGACGATCAGGTCGACGACGTTGGGTTCGTCGGCGTTGAGGAACGACATGGTGTTGCCACTGCACGCCCCTCCCTGTAGCCACAAGACTGATGCCATGGGGAGGCTCCTCTCACCGAATACCGGTGTACCGAGAGTACCTCCGCAAGCCGCTAGCGGGAACGGATTCCGCGGGCGAAATGCGCTGGAAACATGACGAATACGCGGAGATTCGCCGTGTTCGCCACTGATATCGAAGCCTTACCTAACCCGATCCCGCCCAGGACTATCCGGAACCGGGCGGCCCGTCATCGAGCGGAACGGTGACCGTCACCGTCGTGCCGGCACCCGGCCGCGACTTCGTCGATCCTGCGTACAGATCATCGTTCGCGGCGTTTCCGCCATCTGGGCGCAGTGTCGACTGGGGCTGCTCGGCTCCCAGCGACTGACGGCCTGAGCTACCCGCTCTGGCCGCAGGCGGCTAACACCAGTTCGCGCACCCGCGCCGCGTCGGCTTGGCCCTTGGTGGCCTTCATCACCGCACCGACGATCGCACCGACGGCCTGCACCTTGCCTCCGCGGATCTTTTCGGCGACATCGGGATTGGCAGCCAGCGCTTCGTCGACCGCCGTCTGGATCAGCGAGTCGTCGCGCACCAAAGCCAGGCCGCGGTCGGCCATCACCTGCTCGGGGTCACCCTCACCGGCGAGCACACCCTCGACCACCTGCCGGGCCAGCTTGTTAGACAGCTTGCCGTCGCCGACCAGAGTGATCACCGTGGCGACCTGCGCGGGCGTGATCGGCAGGGCGTCGAGGTCCACCCCGGCTTCGTTGGCCTTCTGCACCAGGAAGTTGCCCCACCAGGCGCGGGCGGCCTCGCTGGAGGCGCCGTGGCTGACGGTGTCCGCGACCAGTTCCACCGCGCCGGCGTTGACCAGGTCGCGCATCACCTCGTCGGAGATGCCCCACTCCTGCTGAGTTCGCTTGCGGGCCAGCCACGGAAGCTCAGGGATGGCGCCCCGCAGCCGCTCGACGAATGCGTCGCTGGGGGCCACCGGTTCAAGGTCCGGCTCGGGGAAGTACCGGTAGTCCTCGGCGGTCTCCTTGTCCCGGCCGGGTGAGGTGTAGCCGTCCTCGTGGAAGTGCCGGGTCTCCTGATGGACCTTGCCGCCGGAATCGAGAACGGCTGCCTGACGGCGCATCTCGTAGCGGATGGCCACTTCGACGCTCTTGAGTGAGTTGACGTTCTTGGTCTCGGTGCGGGTGCCGAACTCCGCCTGCCCGTGCGGCCGCAACGACACGTTGGCGTCGCAGCGCAGCGAACCCTGATCCATCCGGACGTCGGAAACACCTAAGGCGCGCAACAGGTCCCGCAACGCGGTGACGTAGGCGCGGGCGACTTCCGGGGCGCGTTCACCGGCTCCTTCGATCGGTTTGGTGACGATCTCGATCAGCGGCACCCCGGCCCGGTTCACGTCGAGCATCGAGGTGGTGGCGCCGTGGATGCGTCCGGTGTCGCTGCCGACGTGGGTGAGCTTGCCGGTGTCTTCTTCCATGTGCGCGCGTTCGATGTCGACCCGGAAGGTGCTGCCGTCTTCCAGGGGGATGTCGAGGTAGCCGTTGAACGCGATCGGCTCGTCGTACTGCGAGATCTGGTAGTTCTTGGGCTGATCGGGGTAGAAGTAGTTCTTCCGGGCGAACCGGCTCCACGGCGCGATCTGGCAGTTCAGCGCCAGGCCGATCCGGATGGCCGATTCGACGGCGGCCTCGTTGAGGGTGGGCAGCGCGCCGGGCAGACCCAGGCAGACCGGGCACACCTGGGTGTTCGGTTCGGCGCCGAAGTCCGTCGCGCAGGCGCAGAACATCTTGGTGGCCGTCGACAGTTCGACGTGCACCTCCAAGCCCAGCACCGGGTCGAACCGGGCAACGACGTCGTCGTAATCGATGAGGTCGGCGGTGGCGGTGCTCGTCATGGATCGGGAGTCTAGTGGTCGGTCGGAGTCACGCTTCTGGCCGCGGCGCGTGCTGCGAGCGCATCAGCAACGGCGCTGAACTCGGCCAGCGCGGCCGTGAGGTCGTCGACGATTTCCTGGGCGATGATCTCGGGCGGTACCCCGTCGTCGAGATCGGCCGACGACGGGTCCTTCAACCACGTGATGTCGAGGTTGACCTTGTCGCGGGCCATGAGGTCGTCATAGGTGTAGGGCCGAAAGCGTTCGGATTCGATCCTGACATGACGGTTGTCCGCATTGAACGCCTCGACAAAGGGCTGGAGATGCTCGCTGAGCATGGGCCGCTGTTTGAGGGTGAAATGCGAAGCGGTTCGCAGGTCGTACACCCACAGCTTGTCGGTCCACGGCTTGCTGGGGCGCGCTTGCTTGCGGTCGAAGAACAGCACGTTCGCCTTCACACCGCCGGCGTAGAAGATTCCGGTCGGCAACCGCAGCAGCGTGTGGACGTCGTACTCGGTGAGCAATCTTCGCCGGATGGTCTCCCCCGCACCACCTTCGAACAAGACGTTGTCGGGAACGACGACGGCGGCACGGCCGTCGATCTTCAACGCGGTGGCGATGTGCTGGACGAAATTGAGTTGCTTGTTGGTCGTGGTGACCCAGAAGTCGGGGCGGCTGTAGGCGATGTCGTCGCGCTCGGCCCGGCCGTCGACGCCGACGACGGTGACCGAGGACTTGCGGCCAAACGGCGGGTTCGCCAGCACCATCGACGCCGGATCGCTTTTGGTGGCCAGGGCATCCCGGACAGCGACCACCGGCTCTCCGGTGGCCCGACCGACGCCATGCAGGTACAAGTTCATGGTCCCCAGTCGCGCGGTCGCATCGACCAGTTCGACGCCGTGGACCATCCGTCCCTCACTCAACGCCCGCCGTTGCTCCGGGCTCATAGAGTCCGAGTGGTGCCGGTTCAGATACTCGACGGTTGCGAGAAGGAAACCGCCGGTGCCACAAGCTGGGTCGGTGATGGTGTCGCTGGGCGCCGGCCGCATCACGTCGACCATCGCATGAATCAGTGTTCGCGGCGTGAAGTATTGGCCTGCGCCTGATTTCACATCCGAGGCTGATCTTTGCAGGAGCCCTTCATAGGCGTCGCCGTTGAGGTCTCCACCGATCGACCAAGTCTCCGTGCCGATAAGGTCGACGATGAGCTTCCGCAGCAGAGCCGGCTCCTGAATCTTGCTCTGTGCCTTGCGGAATATCACACCGAGATTGGTGCTCTCCTTACCCAGCTCGGCAAGGATCCGCCGATACTCGCTTTCCAGAGCGGAGCCGTCCAGTTCGGTGAGACGGTCCCAGGAGATGCCGAGCCCGGCGGGCAGAATCTGTTCGCGGCGCAGGCCCTTCTGCCGTTCGTCGGCCATCTTGAGGAACAGCAGGTAGCTGAGCTGTTCGACGTAGTCGATGTTGGAGACACCGGCGTCGCGGAGGACGTCACAGTAGCTCCACAGCTTGTCGACCAGGCGGCGCAGTTCAGCGTGGTTCGGCACGAACTGAGGGTAGTCGGAGCCTCCGTCGACGCGTCAGCCTGCTGAGGCCCACCCCCATACACTTGGCCGGTGGGTGAGACGGCTCAGGAATTGTCAACGAGCGGTCTGGATGACTGGGTTCATCTCTACGATGTGCACGCCCAGGTCACCCACGATAATCCCAACGCCACCACCGCGCAGGTGCAGCAGAAGACGCTGGACTCGATCAGATCGCTAGTAGCGCAAGGACTCTTCGAGGTTGGCGACCTCAGCGGCCCAGGAGGCAGATTCGCTGCATGGACTACTCCACTCGATGAGTCGATCCGCCGAATCGCAGATGCCTACATCGGCCATTTCGATGATGAATCAGCCTGGATATGGAAGTTCTGGCTCGCGTTGACTGACCAAGGACGACGAACCGCCGAGACACTACAGGCAGGCCCAGCGCCAGAAAGGCCCCTCGGTGCCGAGTCCTAACCCGTCGCCCGCGCTCAAACGCGGGCCTCAATACGGCACAGCAGGCGCAGGTGCGGGTGAGCGGCGGGGCTGACCCGCTCCGCGATAACGCGGTGCGACGACGCCCGAACCAGAAGGGCCTCCAGGTCCTCAAGGAGCCAGCCGGGAACATAGCCGAGCGCTTCCTCGCTGCCGGCACAAACCAGTTGCGCGCGCTTGTTGACCGGATTGGCGGTGTCAGCACGAAGCTCCAACCGATCGCCCGGCCGGACACGGGCGAGCGCATCGGTCGCGCCGTCGACATAGCGGACACCTGAGGCGAGGAAACGGCTGACGACTCCGCCATCCTCGTCGGCCGCGAAATCGGGGACCAGATGGAAGGTGTCAGTCACCCGAGGGCCTCCGGTGCGGGCCAGTAACTCCATCGGGGTCTCCAGTTCCGAAGAGTCGATCCCGATCGCACTGAGATACGCGGGGTAGGACTCCCGCTTCTTGGACATCAGGCGATTGACGAAGAATGCCGGCAGCGCGTCGGAAACGTAGATCCTGCTCACGTCCGGAAACTGCACCAACGGGTGGAAACCGTCGGCAACCGCCCCGCCGGTGTATTGGAATACATACCGGCCATCCACCAGCTCGCTGAGCATCCCCACCCGGATGAACTTGCGGGTGTCCGGGTTCTGCCAGATCAGGAAAAGCCGCCGCTTGGCGTCGATGACCGGCGCAACAGCGACGCGCGGGGACGAGTCAGTGGTCATCGACGATCCTTTCCTGGTTGAGGGCGAGCAAGCCGGACGCAGCACAGGCGACCCGCAAGAAGCTCCGTCCGGCGCAAGGTGCGCGGTAGCGTAAAACCCATGCTGACACGGCTTGAGGTCGACGGGTTCAAGAACCTCTTCGATGTCACCGTCGAGTTCGGCCCCTACACCTGTATCGCCGGGCCGAACGCGGTCGGCAAATCGAATCTGTTCGATGTGATCGAGTTTCTCTCGCTCATCGCAGATCAGCCCTTCATGGCAGCCGCGCAGCAGATCCGTTCGGCGGGTGATCGCGTCGGCGACCCGCGAACCCTGTTCCTGGTCGACGGCTCTGAGACGCCGCCGCCGATGAAGCTTGCGGTCGAAATGATCGTCCCCAAGACCGTCCGCGATGACTTCGGTGAGGAAGCCGAGGCGACCAGCACCTTCCTGCGCTACGAACTGACTCTGCAATACGTCCCGCCGAGCACCAGCGGACCGCTGCAGATCGGCGGCATCCGCCTGGTTCACGAGGACCTGAACTACATCAAGCAGTCGGAGGCGTTCACCCGGCTGCGGTGGCCGATGCGCGCGGCACTGTTTCGCCAGAACGTCGTCAAGAACGAACGCAAAGGGACCGGCTACATCTCCACCGGGCCCGACGGCGTGTTCCAGGTGCACCAGGATGGTGGCAGCCGGGGCCAGCCGCGGCGTTCCGCCGCCGCGCCCCGCACCGTTCTCTCCACGATCAACACCACCAGCGACCCGACGGCACTGGCGGCCCGTCGCGAGATGCAGCAGTGGCGCAAACTCTCCCTTGAACCTTCGGCAATGCGGGCTCCCGACACCGTGACCGGACCGTCGACGATTCAGTCGGACGGCTCGCACCTGGCCGCCGCGCTCTTCCGCATGGCGCAGCAGGGCCAGGACACCGATGTCTACGCCGCGGTCGCCTCCACCGCATCGGCACTGGTCGACGTCCGCGAGATCAACGTCGACTTCGACGCCAAGCGGGACCTGCTGACGCTGGAAGCGCGCGTCGGCGATGCACCCCTGCTGCCGGCGCGGGCGCTGTCAGAGGGCACCCTGCGCTTTGTCGCGCTCTCCGTGATCGAGGCCGACGAGTCGTTCGGCGGTGTCATCTGTATGGAAGAGCCGGAGAACGGCATTCACCCCGCGAAGATCGAAGCGATGGTGAGCCTGCTGCGCGACCTGGCCGTCGATCCGCATGAGGCCCCCGGCCCGGACAATCCACTCCGGCAAGTCATCACCAACACCCATTCGCCGCGATTCGTGAAGTTCCAGGACGAGAACGACATACTGCTCGCCATTCCCCGGACGATCAGATCAAACGGCCAGGTGCGGGAAAGCGTTGCCTTCCTTCCTCTTTGGAACACCTGGCGCCACGTACAGGACGGGGAGGCGGTCTCCAAGGGCCTGATTGGCGACTATCTGATCGAACCCCCCGACACACCGCTGCACCTCGACTTTCCCGGTCGCACGCTTGAGGGAATCGCGTAGGTGCGCGATATCCAGTTCGCGCTGGTCCGCGAAGGCCCATCAGACGACGGCTTGGCCATCCTGATCCGCGCCCTACTCGGCAGAAGTGGTGTGGCGGGCGTCATCAGAGCGGCACGCAATTACCAGGGCACGACGATAACGAAGCTGGCGCAGGTCCTCGCTGAGGAGGTCGTCCCCGATCTGATCTTCGTGCACCGCGACTCGGACTCCCGGGACGCCGCCGAGCGACACGATGAGATCGCCTCGGCGGCAAGCGAACTGGGCTGTGACGACAAGGTTGTCGCCGTTGTTCCCGTTCAGGAGACCGAGAGCTGGTTGCTCACCGATGAGTCCGCGATCAGAACTGTCGTAGGCCGGCCGCAAGGCCGGACCGCTCTCGGGCTGCCCGCCGTGCGAAGCATCGAGTCGACCGCAAATCCGAAGGAGATCCTGGAAGCCGCTTGCAAAATCGCGTGCGGAAAGAGCGGCGCCCGGCTCAAGGCGGCCTCCCGCAACTTCCCCAGATATCGGGCCACTCTGATCGAACGCCTCGATCTCGACGGCCCCGTCAACGAGCTTGCCTCGTGGCGGCAATTCGTCGAAGACCTCACCGCGGCGGCTGGGCGGGTCATGTCGGAGACTGCGGAAGCATGAGGTGCCGAACGGCACTCTGGCCCTGCGTAATTCGAGGGTCTGTACCCTCGCCCTTGTGAGCTGACGGTCAGCCCTTGGCCGGTTCGGCAGGCGCGCGTCTTGTGGCCCGCTTCCGAGCGGGCACCGCCTCGCTGCGTAGCCGAGCAAGCGCGACGTCGGCGGGTTCGTCATTAGGATCTTGGTCGACCAGTTCGCCGTTGAAGGCGGCGGTCAGGAGGGCGCGGCAGAGGGCTGCTGAACGCGACTGCGCTAGAACTATTCCCTGCGCGAGTCGCTGCAAGTTATAGACACTCTCGCGTTGGTTTAACAGAATCTTCGCACGCTCACCTGTCGGCGGAAGCGGGATCTGCAGACGCTTTAGAAACGATTGATTCAGGTTGTATTGTCCTGCACTCGAAGCTGCCGCCCGGACTATTTGCTCACGCCAAGCGGGCGAGGACACGGGGTAAGTCCCCTGGGGTGGTGGGGTTTGGGGCCTGAGGCGCACCGGCCTGGAGGGGCTTGGGGTGTGTCGTTGAGGGCTTCGGGGTGGGCCATCGCGTAGTGGTCAGTGAGTTACCTACCAAAGTGACTCACGAGAGGA
>CAIRCP010000149.1 GCA_903877095.1 uncultured Actinomycetes bacterium
CACCAGGGCGGTGACTGATCGCGCCCCGGTGGCACCCCACAGTCCGTCGCGGTCGATTTCGGCCACGATCTCGACGATGCGCCCGTCGAGGGCGTTGCGGTGACCGGTCAACTCCGCGAGTTCCTCGAACAGCACCGCCAAACGCTCACCCGGATTCACTCCGGTGGCGGTGGCGGTCGCGGTCGCGGTCGCGGTCATGACGTCAGCATCGCACCGAGGTGTGACAAATTTGAACCGGCGACGGGTTAATCTTCGACCACCATGAGCACGGGGGATCAGGCCAGCGGACTTCCCGCGGAGGCGCGCGCCCGCGCCCTGATCGACCAGCAACTATCCTAAGTGAAGAGGCCTGTCGTTCGAGCAACCGAGAGGTCTTGCTCCGTCGTTCCCTCCTCTCCGCCGCCTTTTCCGGCCGTCTCACCGCCACCTCCGACATCGAGGAGCTCGTATCACCATGAGCGGCAAGCAGATCAAGCTCTTCCTCGCTGACGGCACGCCCGGCGGGCTGACCACCGCGGAGATCACCAACTGGACCGGGCATGTGCTGCGGGCCAGCCGTTCAGACCTGGCCGATCTGCTCAAGCGCGACGAAGCCCAGCGCACCGGCGCCTACCTGCTACTCGGTGAGGATGAGTCGGCCATCGAGAACACCCGCTGCTACATCGGCGAGGCGGACGTGGTAGCCGATCGGCTGCGTTATCACCAGCGCGACAAGGACTTCTGGGACCGCGTGGTCGTCATCACCTCCAAGGACGCCAACCTCACCAAGGCGCACGGCCGGTATCTGGAGTCGCGGCTGATTTCGCTGGCCTCGCTCGCGGGCCGGGTGAGCCTGGAGAACAGCACCGCCCCGCCGGTGCCCGCACTCCCCGAGGCCGACGCCTCGGACATGGACTACTTCGTCTCCCAGCTGCAGATCGTGCTGCCTGTGTTGGGCGTCAACGCCATTCGGGTTCCCACCGCCCCGGTGCGGCCGGTGGCGGGCGAGCCCAACGACTCACCGGTGTTTCATCTGCGCCACGCCAAGCTCGGGGTCGACGCTCATGCTCAGCAGATCGACGGGGAGTTCACCATGCTCGCCGGGTCGGTCGTGGTGCCATCCTGGCACGGGGTCGGCAAAGCCGAGAGCACCATCAAGGCCTACGGGTCCTATCGCAACCAGCATCGCCAACTGGTCGACAACGGCGCCATCGCGGTCGCCGACGGGCTTGGCCGGTTGACCCGCAACGTCGTCTTCCCCTCGCCGTCGACCGCCGGGGCCATCGCCCTCGGGCGGTCCTGCAACGGCCGGCGGGAGTGGGTGTCGGAGCGCGGCACCTTCGCGGACTGGGAGAGCCGCGGATTGGATTGAGCAGGAGGCTATTTCAGGTCGGCGGCGAGACCGCCGTCGCTAGGTGCGGTCACCGCGGTCGCCGCACCGGGACCACGCGGACGAGGTCGTCCAATCCGTCGAAATCGCTCGGGTTGGTGGTGTACAGCGGCAGGCCCGCGGCTGCAGCTGTCGATGCGATCATCAGGTCGGCGATGCGTCGTCTCGGTGTACGACCGAAAGCCAGTACCGCAGCGCTGATGCGCCCGAAAACTCGTGCCGACTCTGTCTCGAACGGGATGGGATCGAATTCATTTTCGGCCCGCTGAAGCACATCGGCGCGGCGCGCCCGCTCCGCGATGGCGTCCGGCCGGGCGGCGTCAACCAGATGGACCCCGGCCGAGAGCTCGGCCAGAGTCACGGCGCTGATGGCCATCTCGTCGGGAAGTTCAACAGGGTCGATGCCGTGGCGCAGGATCACGATGTTGGTGTCGAGCAGCCCACGGGTGAGGTCAGTGGGCATAGGGGTCCGACAGCTCCTGGCCGAATGCGGCGTCCTGGTCGGCCCGGAACCAGGCTAGATCGATCGGCGGCGCCAAC
This sequence comes from uncultured Actinomycetes bacterium, assembly GCA_903877095.1. GTDB lineage: Bacteria > Actinomycetota > Actinomycetes > Mycobacteriales > Mycobacteriaceae > Mycobacterium. The sequence goes on from CAIRCP010000149.1 coordinate 1,910, forward strand.
TGCGAGTCGCGGGCAAATTCGGCACGCGACACGAAACGCCGTCGTCTGCGCAGCGGTATCAGCTCGCCGATTCGGTGCCCGTCGCGCGTGACGGCAAACGACTCGCCCCGCTCGACGGCGTCCATGATTTCCTTCGACCGCGTCCGCAGGTCACGTTGACTGACCTCGGGCTGCGCCTCCATGTGGCACAGTGTAGCACTGTGTGCCACGATGCTTTATCGGCAACCCAGGGGCCATGCGAAAGTCCCGAGCAGCGACAGCGAGGGCAGCATGGGAGGGCAACTGAACTTCGTGCAGCACATCATGACGATCCTCGACATCAACGGCCGCGCCGCGGTGGTACTGCCCGACAATGTGCTCTTTGAAGGCGGGGCCGGCGAGACGCTGCGCCGAAAGCTGCTGGCGGACTTCGACCTTCACACCATCCTGCGGTTGCCGACGGGTCTGTTCTACGCCCAGGGCGTCAAGGCCAATGTGCTGTTCTTCGATAAGAAGCCGGCATCGGAGCAGCCCTGGACCACCCGCCTGTGGGTGTACGACCTGCGGACCAACCAGCACTTCACGCTCAAGCAGAACCCGCTGCGGCGCCACCACCTCGATGAGTTCGTCGACGGCTACAAGACTGGGCGACCCCGCGACGAGCGCGTCGAATCGGAGCGCTGGAAGTCCTTCACTTTTGACGAGTTGATCGTCGAAGCGGTGGCCGCGGCCCTGGAGGCCGCAGGCCCGAATCCCCGTCACATGACACAATCGGCGCCATGAAAGCCGTGTTGTTCGACATGGACGGCACGCTGGTCGATTCCGAGAAGCTCTGGGACATCTCGATCCACCAGCTTTACGCCCGGTTCGGGTCGTCGATGAGTCCGGAGGTTCGTGACTCCACCGTCGGCGGTTCGGCCGAGAACGTCATCCGGATCGTCTACGACGATCTCGGGCTGCCCCCCGATCCGGCCGATATGGCACAGACAGCGGACTGGCTGCACGACGTCACCGGTGATCTGTTCGACGACGGTCTGCCGTGGTGCCCCGGCGCGCGCGATCTGCTCGACGCCCTCGCCGCCGAGGGCGTGCCGATGGCGCTGGTGACCAACACCCGCCGGGGACTGACCGAACGCGCGCTGAACAGCATCGGCCGGCACTACTTCGCGGCCAGTGTCTGCGGGGACGAGGTGCCCCGCGGCAAACCCGCCCCGGACGCCTACCGGCGGGCCGCGGCGCTGCTGGGCTTTGAGCCCGCCCACTGCCTGGCCATCGAGGACTCCGTCACCGGAGCCGCGGCGGCCGAGGAGGCGGGCTGCCCGGTCCTGGTGGTGCCCAACGACGTTGCGGTGCCGTCCACTCCGCGCCGCCGCCACGTCGAGTCGCTGGCCGACGTCGACCTGGCGCTGCTGCGGACGATCTACGGCGAACTGCAACACGACCCGGAGTCCACCCGCTGAACGAGCGAGCAGCCGAACACGAACCCATCGCGCGGGTGCTGCCGATGCTGTCGGTGCCGCACCTGGACCGCGAGTTCGACTATCTGGTGAGCGAGGAGCAGTCCGACGACGCCCGGCCGGGCGTGCGGGTACGCGTGCGGTTCCACGGCCGGCTGGTGGATGCCTTTGTGCTGGAACGGCTTTCCAGCACCGACCACGTCGGTCAGCTGGGCTGGCTGGACCGGGTGATCTCGGCCGAGCCGGTCCTCACCGCTGAGGTGCGCCGGCTGGTCGACGCCGTCGCCGCCCGCTACGCCGGCACCCGCCCCGACGTGCTGCGGCTGGCGATCCCGCCGCGCCACGCCGGCGCCGAGAAGGCGCAGCGGCCCGCGCCGCTGCTGCCGGTGATCGACGCGATCGACCCGGCCCGGTGGACCCGCTACACCGGGGGAGCGGCGTTCCTCGACGCCCTGCGCGACGGCCGGGCCGCGCGCGCGGTCTGGCAGGCGCTTCCCGGTGAGAACTGGTGTGAGCGGCTGGCCGAGGCCGCGGCCGTGGCGATCGCAGCCGGCCACGGTGTGCTGGCCGTGGTGCCCGATCAGCGCGACGTCGACGCACTCTGGAAGGCCGCGACCGTCCGCATCGACGAGGCGGCGGTGGCCGCCCTGTCCGCGGGACTGGGGCCGTCAGCACGCTACCGGCGCTGGCTCTCGGTGCTGCGCGGCGAGGCCCGGCTGGTCATCGGGACCCGCAGCGCGGTGTTCGCACCGGTGGATCGGCTGGGGCTGGTGATGGTGTGGGACGACGGCGACGACAGCCTCGCCGAACCCCGCGCGCCCTACCCGCATGCCCGGGAGGTCGCGATGCTGCGCGCCCACCAATTGCGTTGCGCGGCAATCATCGGCGGCTACGCCCGCACCGCCGAGGCGCACGCGCTGGTGGCCGGCGGCTGGGCGCACAACCTGGTGGCCGCCCGGCCGGTGGCGCGGGCCGCCGCCCCGCGGGTGGTCGCCCTCGACGATGACGGCTACGCCGAGGAACGCGACCCGGCCGCCCGCAGTGCCCGGCTGCCGTCGATGGCGCTGCGGGCGGCGCGGGCCGCCCTGGAGCGCGGCGCGCCGGTGCTGGTTCAGGTGCCGCGCCGCGGCTACGTGCCGACGGTCGCGTGCGAGCGGTGCCGGACGGTCGCACGGTGCCGGCACTGCATGGGGCCGCTGTCGCTGTCCGACCGCGACGCCGAGGGGGTGGTGTGCCGGTGGTGCGGCCGTATCGACACCGCGCTGCGGTGCCGGCGCTGCGGCGCCGAGGCCATCCGCGCGGTGGTCGTGGGCGCCCGGCGCACCGCCGAGGAACTGGGCCGGGCCTTCGCCGGGACGCCGGTGATCACCTCCGCCGGCGATGCCGTGCACACCGAGATCGGCGCGGGACCGGCCCTGGTGGTCGCCACCCCGGGCGCCGAACCGCGGGCCCCGCGGGGCTACGGTGCGGCGCTGCTGCTGGATACCTGGTCGCTGCTGGGCCGCCCCGATCTGCGGGCCGCCGAGGACACCCTGCGCCGTTGGATGGCAGCGGCCGCCCAGGTGCATTCCGGCGCCGACGGCGGCGTGGTCGTCGTGGTGGCCGATTCCGCCATCCCGACGGTCCAGGCGCTGATCCGCTGGGATCCGACTGCCCACGCCGAATCCGAATTGGCCGGCCGCACCGCGGTGGGCCTGCCGCCCGCGGTGCACATGGCGGCCGTCGATGGCACGTCCGAGGCCGTCGCCGCGCTGATTGACACCGCACATCTGCCGCCCGACGCCGAAGTCCTCGGGCCGGTGGATCTTCCGGCTGGTGTCCGACGGCCGCCGGGCGCCGGTGAGCAGCCGACCATCCGGATGCTGATCCGGGTCCGTCGCGATGACGGCCTGGCCTTGGCGGCCGCACTGCGGGCGGCCACCGCGGTGCGCAGTGCCCGCCACGACAACGAGGCGGTACGGGTCCAGATCGACCCGCTGCATATTGGCTGAAGAGGCTTAGGGGGTGAATTACTGGGGCCGACCCGGCGGATCGGCGCGGATCAGCCGATGCGGTCCATGGTGACCAGGGCATGTTCGAACGTGTCGTTGCTCACCGAGATGCTGCCCCGGAACGGCTGGCTGACTTCGAGCAGCAGGAAAAACACCACGCCCAGCATCGCCGCCATCAGCGCGACGGAGATGGCATGCATCTGACGGTTTTCGGTGTAACTGACCGCAAGATAGACGACGATGAGCATCCCGCCGGCGACGAGCAGGAACCAGTAGATCGGCGGCAGCGCGGCCGTGCTGCTGCTGATCCGGGCCTCCCGCAGGTGCACCACATCGTTGAGCTGGCTGTAGGCCACTGAGTATTGGTCGGCCCAATTGGTTGCCGGCTCCATCGGCCCGAACACCGAGAACATGTTGTTAAGCGCGCTTTCGGTCTTCTCGCTGCCCTCGCTGTCGGCCAGTGCGGGCCATTCGTCGTTGAGGACCGACGTGGCGTAGGCCCTGATCGCGTTCTGTGCCTGATCACGCTGTGGCTGCGGGAATTCGTGGGCATTGTGATACATCGTGGTCAGGTTTGCGGCTTCCTGCGCGACGGCCCCGGACGCTGCGTCGAAGGACGAGAACACCCCGAAGACCAGCAGGCCGGCGATGATCGAGTACAACGTCGCGGCCGCGCCGAAGCCCAGACCGATCACCGAGTTGTGCTCATCGCTTTGCCGACGGCCGACGAACGGCCGCACCGCCGCAACCGTCAGGGCCCCGAGGATGGCGGCGCCGCCGATCACCCCGATTCCCACTAGCCACATGGGTAGATCAAGAATGGCGTTCACGGGCGTTTCCCTTTCGTCGGCTGCGGGGACAAATCTAATGTCACGGTCGGTCGTATCGCGGGTTTCGGAAAATTCGGCTCGGGCCGGAGCTTGGCTATCTCACGGAGCCTTGGCTATCTCACGGAGCTTTGGCTATTTCACCGCGTCGAGTACCACCCGAACCATGTCCAGCGTCGTCGACGGGTGCAGCAGCGCGAACCGGCCGATCACTTCGCCTTCCCACACCGTGGGGGTGGCGAAGGCCACCTGTTCGGCCAGCAGCTGGTTCTGCAGCCGCAGGTAGTCGTCCTTGCCCCAGCCCGGTCGGCGCCACAGCACGATCGACAGCCCCGGTTCGCGCACCAGCTCCACATGCGGTGACTCGTCGACGAGTTCGGCCACCTGCTGGGTCAGGTCCAGCACATGCTGCACCGCGATCCGGTAGGCGTCGGTGCCGTGCACGGCCAGCGAGAACCACAGCGGCAGCCCGCGGGCCCGCCGGCTCAGATGGTGCGCCAGATCGGTCGGGTTCCAGTACTCCGGATGGTCGGACTGGTGCAACGGGTCGAGGTACGACGCATGCTGGGTGTGCACCGAGGCCGCCTGGTCGGGGTCGCGGTAGAGCACCGCCGCGCAGTCGAACGGGGCGAACCACCACTTGTGCGGGTCGGTGATGAACGAGTCGGCGTGCTCCAGGCCGTTGAAACGCCATTTCTGGTCACTCAGCAGCGCGGCGCCGCCGTACGCGCCGTCGACGTGCATCCAGAGATTGCGTTCCCGGCATACCGCACTGATGCCGTCGAGATCGTCGACGATCCCGGCGTTCGTCGTCCCCGAGGTCGCCACCACCGCCACCACCGGGGGACCGTCATAGCCGTCCAGGGCGGCGGCGAGCGCCGCCCCGGTGAACCGGTGATCGTCGGTCTTCACCACGAAGGGTTCCACGTCGAGGATCCGGCAGGCGTTGGCCACCGACGAGTGCGCCTCGTCGCTGCAGGCGATCCGCACCTCCCGCACCCCGAAGCGCTGCCGGCCGATCTCGCGGGCGACCGCCAGCGCCGACAGGTTCGCCGCCGTACCGCCGGAGACGAACGTCCCGCCGGCCTCGGCCGGCATCCCGGCCAGGTCGGCGATCCAGCGCAGCACCTGGTTCTCGGCGACCAGCGCGCCAGAGGCCTCCAACCACGAACAGCCCTGCAGGGAGGCGATCGAGACCACCGTGTCGAACAGCAGCGCCGCCTTGGTCGGTGCGGCCGGGATGAAGCCGAAGAACCGCGGGCTGTCCGTCGAGAGCACATTCGACGCGATCTGGTCGACGTAGGCGTCGAGCACCTCGCGCGGATCGCGGCCGTACACGTCGGGGACGAATCCGTCGAGCGCCGCCATGATCGGCTCCGGCGGGTCGGGGTGGTCCAGCTGGGTGTCGGTGAAGGTCAGCCGGGTCCGCACGTACTCGAACACCAGACCGGCCAGGTGCGGGTCGTGGCGGTGCATCCGATCCGGCGGCCGCGTCTCGCGCACGAGGTGGTGGGTGAGATACGGATCATCGGTAAACATGGGTTCTCCCCTTGGGTGGGCGCTGCAGATGCCACCGTAGAGTGCGGAACACGGCGGTGGGAACCGGGGCGGACCGCAGCGACGAAAGGGGCTGGCCGATGCGCTCATTGGGGCGACGGCTCGGCTGGCTCATCCCGCTACTGCTCGTCGTCGTCGGGCTGTTGTGGCCGCTGGTGATCACCGGTGTTTCCGCGCAAGGCGCCGCGGTGGCCGACCCGGTCGAATTCTCCTCCTACCGCGCCGATTTCAGCGTCGACGACGCCGGGCTGATGCAGGGCACCGAGACCATCACCGCGGAGTTCCCCAGCGGCCGGCACGGCATCTTCCGGTACTTCGACATCGCCAACGCCAACGACGCCCATGTCCGGCAGGTCCCCGAGATCGACGAGATCACGATGGACGGCCGGCCGGTGCCCTACGAGATGCTGTGGAAGAACGGCGAGCGGTTGCTGGTCGCCAAAATCGGCGACCCCGGCAGCTTCGTGGGGTTCGGCACCCATGTGTACCGGATCAGCTACCGCATACCCGGCGTGCTGGATCCCGGCACCACCGGTCAGAACAAGCAGTTCGCGTCGACGGTGGGAGCGCCGGGCGGGAGGTCGGTGTTCTTCTGGAACGTCATCGCACCCGGCTGGTCCAACGTCATTCGGGATGCCGAGATCACCGTCCGGTTACCCGCAGCGGTGCCCGGCGCGCAGTGCTCGGTGGGAACCGGCGTGGGCAGCCCGTGTCCGGGTCTTGCCGTCAACGGCGACACCGTCACCGTCCGGGCGGCAAACCTCGATCCCCGCACCCCGGTGACCGTGCGCGCCGGCGTCGACGTGCCCACCCCGCCCCGGGCCGGCCTGCCGTGGTCCGTCCGGTGGGATCCCGTGCTGGGCCGATCCCTGCCCAAGGCGCTGTGGCTGTTGGGTCTCACGGCGGCGAGCGGACTCGGGGCGTTCCTGTTGTGGCGCACCACCGTGGAACCGGCGCCCGGTTTCCCACTGCAGTACGCGCCGCCGCCCGGTCTCGGGCCGGTGCAGTGCGAGTACATCCGCACCGAGAAGGTGCCCGACCACGGCGTCACCGCCACCCTGTTCTACCTGGCCGACCGCGGTCTGCTGACCCTCAACGAGACCGGCCCGAAGAAGTGGATTGTTCGCAGTACGGGAGATCCCAGCCGGTGGGCTGACATTGATCCGGTCAGCGTGGCGGTTGCGTCCGCCCTCGGCCTGACCTCAGCGAACCGGACCTTCGACGCCAACGGCACGGTGACCGCGGGCACCAAACTCACCATCGCCAAGACCGACCTGGCCACCGCCGTCCGGACCTGGGCGGTCGACGGCGGACTGGTGGTCAAGCGGCGGGCTGAACTGTGGCTGCGGGTGGCCAACGTGCTGTCTCTGGTGCTGGCGATCTGTGGCTTCCTGCGCTGGTTCGGCTTCCCGATGACGTTGTGGGGCTTGCCTTTCGCGGTGTTCTTCCTGCTGTCGTCGCCGGCCTGGCGCCCGGGGGTGGGGATGCGCCGCAGCGCGACCGGCCGTCAGCTGTGGTCACAGGCCGGGGGCTTCCACCGGATGCTGGCCACCGATTCGGCCGAGTCGCGGTTCGACTTCGCCGCCCGCAAGGATCTCTACACCGCCTACATCCCGTTCGCGGTGGCCGGCGGGGCGGCGGCGATGTGGGCGGCCAAATACCAGGCCGCCACCGGCCACCCGCCGCCCGATCCGGGCTGGTACCACTCCAGTTCGCACAGCCACTTCAGCAGTTCCTTCGGGTCGGGGGGTGCTAGTTTCGACAGCTTCGAGTCGGCGTTGTCGTCGTCGATCGGCGCCTACACCGCATCGCAGTCCTCGTCGTCGAGCAGCAGCAGCGGCGGCGGTGGCGGTGGGGGCGGCGGGGGCGGCGGCGGAGGAGGAGGAGGAGGCTCGTGGTGAACGTCTACCTGGTGCTCGCGCTGGTGCTCGTCGTGGCCGTGCTGATCGGATTCGTCCTGGGCTACAACAAACTTCGCACCGCCGACGTCGCGGCCGACGAAGCCCTCGGCGGCATCGACGTGCAGCTGACCCGGCGGGCCTCGCTGATCCCGGCTCTGGTCCACACCGTGGGTGGGTTCGCCTCGCACGAGAAGGCCGTCCTGAGCCATATCGCCGACGCCCAGGCCGCGCTGACGGCGGCCACCGCCGGAAAGTCGGTGGCTGCGCGCACCGCGGCGGAAGGGCAGTTCGACTCCGCGGTCGGGCAGGTGCTGGCGCTGGGCCAGGCCTATCCGCAGCTCAGTTCGTCGGCGAACTTCCTGGACCTGCAGCGCAACCTCGCCGACACCGAGGACAAACTGGCGTTCGCCCGGCAGTACTACAACGACGCCGCCGCCACGGTGAACCGCTTGCGCAGCACCATCCCGTGGATGTTCGTCGCCGGCATGGCCGGGGTGGGTGAACGCGAGTTCTATCAGGCGCCGAAATGATTTGCCGCACAACCGGATTCGCCACCTAGATGCGCATCGTTTTCGCCGGCACCCCGGAACCCGCGCTACCGTCGTTGCAGGGGCTGATCGACTCCCCGCACCACGAGGTGGTGGCCGTGCTGACCCGTCCGGACGCTGCCGCCGGCCGGCGCGGGAAGCCCGCCCCGTCCCCGGTGGCGCAACTGGCCATCGAGGCCGGCATTCCGCTGCTGCGCACGGCGCGGCCGAACACCGCTGAGTTCGTCGCCGAACTCGCCGACTTTGCGCCGGACTGCTGCGCGGTGGTGGCCTACGGTGCGCTGCTCGGGCCGGAACTGCTCGCGGTTCCCCCACACGGGTGGATCAATCTGCACTTCTCGCTGCTGCCGGCCTGGCGGGGCGCCGCGCCGGTGCAGGCGGCCATCGCCGCGGGCGACACCGTCACCGGCGCAACGACGTTCGCGCTCGACGCCGGCCTGGACACCGGCCCGGTCTACGGGGTGCTGACCGAGACGATCCGGCCGCGCGACACCGCCGGGGAGTTGCTCGACCGGCTGGCCGTGGCCGGGGCCGGGCTGCTGGCGACCACTCTGGACGGCATCGGCGACGGTGCGCTGTCGCCGGTGCCGCAGCCCGCCGAGGGGGTCAGCCTGGCGCCCAAGATCACCGTCGAGCAGGCCCGGGTCCGCTGGGATCTGCCGGCCCACGTCGTCGACCGCCGGATCCGGTCGGTCACCCCCGCACCGGGCGCCTGGACCATGGTGGGGGATTTGCGAGTCAAGGTCGGACCGGTCACCGTCGACGACACCGGAGAGTCGTTGCCGCCGGGGGAGTTTCGCATCGAACGCTCCGGAGTCCGGGTGGGCACCGCCACCGCACCGGTGCTGCTCGGCCAGGTGCAGCCGCCGGGTAAGAAGGCGATGGCCGCGCTGGACTGGGTGCGGGGCGCCCGCCTTGGCGATCAGGTGGTGGCGTCGTGAACCAGCGCGACCGCGGGGGAGACCGGCGGCCCGCCCGCGGGAATCCGCGGGCCGGACGTCCGGCACCGCCGCGGCGGCGGCCCCGGACCGAACTCGACCCGGCCCGGCGCGCCGCCTTCGACGTGCTGCGTGCGGTGTCCGACCGGGACGCCTACGCCAACCTGGCGCTGCCCGCGCTGCTGGCCGAACGCGAGATCCACGGCCGCGACGCCGCATTCGCCACCGAACTCACTTACGGCACCTGCCGCACCCGCGGCCTGCTCGACGCGGTCATCGCCGCGGCGGCCGGCCGGCCGGTCGACCAGATCGACCCGGTGCTGCTGGACCTGCTGCGGCTGGGCGCCTACCAACTGCTGCGCACCAACGTCGCCCAGCACGCCGCGGTGGCCACCACCGTCGAGCAGGCCGGCGTCGAATTCGACTCGCACCGTGCGGGTTTCGTCAACGCGGTGCTGCGCAAGATCGCCGGCCGCGATGAGGCGTCCTGGCTGGCCGAACTGGCACCTTCGGCGGCCACCGACCCGATCGGCCACGCTGCGCTGGTGCATGCTCATCCGCGCTGGATCGCCCAGGCCTTCGCCGACGCACTGGGGGCCGACGCCGGGGAACTCGACGCGGCCTTGGCCGCCGACGACGCCCGCCCGGCCGTGCACCTGGCCGCCCGGCCCGGGGTGTTGTCCGCCGCCGACCTGGCCGCGGCCGTCGACGGCGAGGTCGGCCGCTACTCGCCGTATGCGGTGTACCTGTCCGGCGGCGACCCGGGCCGGCTGGCCGCGCTGCGCGACGGCACCGCGCTGGTTCAGGACGAGGGCAGCCAGTTGGTGGCCCGGGCCTTGACGTTGGCGCAGCCCGTCGGCCCCGATAACGGCCGCTGGCTGGATCTCTGCGCCGGGCCGGGCGGCAAGACGGCGTTGCTGGCGGCGATCGCGGTCCAGCAGGGCGCGTCGGTCACCGCCGTCGAGCCCAACGACCGCCGCGCCGAGATGGTGGAGGAGAACACCCGCGGCCTGCCGGTCGAGGTGTTGCGCGCCGACGGCCGCGAACCTCCGCTCGCCGCAGGCACTTTCGACCGGGTGCTGGTCGACGCGCCGTGCACCGGGCTGGGCGCGCTGCGCCGGCGCCCGGAGGCGCGCTGGCGGCGTACCCCCGGCGACGTCGCCCCGCTGGCCAAGCTGCAACGCGAACTGCTGGCCTCGGCGATCCGGCTGGTCCGGCCGGGCGGGGTGGTGCTGTACGCGACGTGTTCACCGCATCTGGCCGAAACCGTCGGGGTGGTCTCCGATGCGCTCCGCCGGCAGCCGGTGACGGCGCTGGACGCCCGTGAATTCTTCGCTCCGGCAACCGATCTCGGCCCCGGTCCGTACGTTCAGCTCTGGCCGCACCGGCACGGCACCGACGCGATGTTCGCCGCCGTGCTGCGCAAGGACACCTAACCCCGTCGACTCTGCATGGGGAGCGTCCGAACAGCGGGAAACGTGATCTGGGTGCAGAGTCGGTGCGGGCTCAGCGGTAGCGGCCGCGCCAGGCGTTCTTGCGGACCCGCCAGATATCGCCCAGGAACGGCTTGAGATGGTTGGAGACATCGAAGGTCGACTGGCCGCGGAACTCGACGTCCACCGGCATCTCGATGATCCGGGCGCCCAGTCGCCGCGCCAGATAGAGGATTTCGATGTCGAAGGCGAATCCGTCGACGGTGGCCTTGGCGAAGATCCGCTGTGCCCACGGCGCGCTGAACCCCTTGAATCCGCACTGGGTGTCCCGGATCACCGGCAGCAGCAGCCCCCGCCGGGTGGCCTGCACCGCCGCGCCGGCCGCCAGTCGGGAGACGCTGCGCTCGGTTTCGGCGTAGGCGGCCAGGCTGCGCTTGCCGGTCACCATGTCGGCCACCCCGGCGCGCAGCAACGCCAGCGCGGGGTCGATGTGCGACGGCGCGATGTTCATGTCGGCGTCGACGTAGAACCGGTAGTCGCCGGTGGCCGCCAGGATCCCGGAGCGCACCGCCCCGCCCTTGCCGCGGTTCGCCGGCAGCCGGTTGAGCCGGATGCGCGGGTCGCGCGCAGCGGCGGCCTCGACCAGTTCCGCGGTGCCGTCGCGGCTGCCGTCGTCGGACACCACCAGTTCCACCGACCCGTCGAAGCCGTCCATCCACGCCGCCCAGCCCTCCAGGGTGGGCGTCAGGCGCTTCTCCTCGTTATAGGCCGGAATCACGATGGACAGGTCCATGCGGTGGATGTTTTCAGACCCGGAGGCTGCGCACGCGGGAAACGGCAGCCTTTACAGTGACAGCCATGCCTACACCCACCAGGCCGATGATCGCCCCGTCGATCCTCTCGGCGGATTTCGCCCGGCTGGCCGACGAGGTCGCGGCCGTCGAGGGCGCCGACTGGCTGCACGTCGATGTGATGGACGCCCACTTCGTGCCCAACCTCACCCTCGGACTGCCGGTGGTGGAGAGCCTGCTCAGGGTCACCGACATCCCGATGGACTGCCATCTGATGATCGACGATCCCGGCCGGTGGGCCCCGGGCTACGCCGAGGCCGGCGCCTACAACGTCACCTTCCACGCCGAGGCCACCGATGATCCGGTCGCGGTCGGCCGGGACATCCGGGCCGCCGGCGCCAAAGCCGGCCTGTCCATCAAGCCGGGCACGCCGCTGGACCCGTACCTGGAGATCCTGCGCGACTTCGACACCCTGCTGGTGATGTCGGTGGAGCCGGGCTTCGGCGGGCAGAGCTTCATTCCCGAGGTGCTCGACAAGGTGGCCCGGGTGCGCCGGCTCGTCGACTCCGGTGAGTTGAGAATCCTGGTCGAGATCGACGGCGGCATCAATGCCGACACCATCGAGGCGGCCGCCGAAGCCGGTGTGGACTGCTTCGTGGCCGGGTCGGCGGTGTACGGCGCGGCCGATCCGGCGGCCGCCGTCGAGGCGCTGCGCCGTCAGGCCGGCAGCGCGTCGCCGCATCTGCGGCTGTGACGGGGCCAGATCGAACGGCACCGGCGCACATCGCTGCGGCGATGCGGCTGGCCGTCGATCAGGCGCAGGCCGTCAAGGGCTCCACCTACCCGAATCCTCCGGTGGGAGCGGTCATCCTGGACTCCAACGGTGACGTCGCGGGTGTCGGCGCCACCGAGCCGGCTGGGGGAGCGCACGCCGAGGTGGTAGCGCTTCTGGCCGCCGGGGAACGGGCCGCCGGTGGCACTGCCGTGGTGACCCTGGAGCCCTGCAACCACCACGGCCGCACCCCGCCGTGCACCGACGCCCTGCTCGCAGCCGGGGTGGCCGCGGTGGTCTACGCCGTCGCCGATCCGAACCCGGTCGCCGCCGGCGGGGCCCGCCGATTGCACGACGCCGGGGTGGCGGTGACCGCCGGTGTCGCTGCCGACGAGGTGGCAGCCGGGCCGCTGCGTGAGTGGATTCACAAGCAGCGCACCGGTTTTCCGCACATCACCTGGAAATTCGCGACCAGTGTCGACGGCCGCAGCGCCGCCGCCGACGGATCGTCGCAGTGGATCACCAGCCCCGCCGCGCGCGCCGACGTGCACCGGCGCCGGGCCGCCGCGGATGCGATCGTCGTCGGCACCGGAACCGTCCTCGCCGACAACCCCAGCCTCACCGCCCGTCTGCCCGACGGCGGACTCACCGACCGCCAGCCGCTGCGGGTGGTCGTCGGCGTGCGCGACATCCCCGCCGGATCGGCTGTGCTGAACCAGGATTGCCCGACGATTCACCTGCGGACCCGCGATCCGCACGAGGTGCTGCGGGCGTTGGCCGACCGCACCGATGTCCTGCTGGAGGGCGGCCCGACGCTGGCCGGGGCGTTCCTGCGCGCCGGTGTGGTGCACCGGATCCTGGCCTACGTGGCGCCGATTCTGCTCGGCGGTCCGGTCACCGCCGTCGACGACGTCGGGGTGGCCAGCATCGCCGGCGCGCTGCGCTGGCGTTACGACGGCGTGGAACGTGTTGGCGCAGATCTCCTGTTGAGCCTGACCCCGGACTGAACCTGCTACTCGGACCGGCTCAGCGACCTGTGCTCGATGATGTCGCGGGATCCGCCGGCCCCGAGCATCTCCCGGAACGCCTGAACGGTGTAGCCGACCACAACCGCGTCGGTGCCGGCGCGGGCGGTGGCCGATCGGGGCAGCGCGAAAAGCGGGCCCATCTCGCCGAAGTAGTCCCCGGAGCGGGCCGTCTTGAGGACTTCCTCCTCGCCGGTTTCCAGTTCGCGAACCAGTTCGACCTCGCCCTCGGACACGATGTAGATCGAATCGCCCATCGTGCCCTGCTCGAAGAGCACCTCACCGGCGGCCAGTTCGATGCTCTGCGGCTCATGGTTGGTGGCCGACACGTGCGGCACCAGTTCGACGACCCGGTCGGCCAGCGGCAGCATCCGGGTGTCGTGGGTGGCCACCACGACCACCCGCTCGCCGGAGGCCAGTTCCCGGATGAGCCGGAGCACCTCTTCGACCTGGATGTAGTCCAGGTGCGCGGTCGGCTCGTCGGCGATCAGCAGCGGCGGGTCCAGCGCGATGGCGCGGGCGACGGCGACCCGCTGCTGCTGTCCGCCGCTCATGTCGCCGGGACGGTGGTGCATCCGGGCGGCCAGGCCGACCCGGGACAGCAGTGCCTCGGCCCGCTCGCGGGACTCGTCGCGGCCGATCCTCGCGGCCCGCAGCGGCACCATCACGTTCTCCAGCGCGGTGAGGCTGGGCACCAGGTTGAACGCCTGGAAGACGATGCCGACGGTGTTGCGCCGGTACGTCGAGAGGTCCTGGGCGTTCAGCGCCGTCAGGTCGATGTCACCGAACTCGATCCGGCCCTTGGTGGGCTTGAGAATCCCGCCCAGGCAGGACAGCAGCGTCGTCTTCCCGCATCCGCTGGGTCCCAGGAGGATCGCCAGCGAGCCTTCCGCGACGTCCAGGCTGAGCCCGTCGATGGGGCGGACGGTGTCCTGCCCACTGGCGTACTCCACCACCAGGTCTTTGATCCGCAGGTCGGCCATGGCTTTACGGTCCTCCGAACGCTACGGCCGGGTCGACGACGACAGCGCGCCGCAGCCCGGCGAGGCTGGCGAGAACCCCGATAGTAACCGCGACGACGGGAAGCAGCACGAAGGCGATCGCCGGGATGTCCACCCGCATCGGGAACAGCGGCCCCAGCAGCACCGACAACACCCCGCCGAGCAGGGCCGAAAGCACCGCGACGATCACCGCCTGCATGGCCAGCCCGGCCAGGATGGAGCGGGTCGGGACGCCGACGGCTTTGAACACCGCGAAGTCGCGGGTCCGTTCCAGAGCCGACATGTAGATCATCGAGCCGACGATCATCCCGGCCACCACCCACAGCAAGCCGGCCATCAGGCTCATCGCCTGCCGGGCGCCGGTGAGCGCCCGCAGCAGGTCGTCGATGGCGCCGGTGCGGTCGACCAGCTTGAACCCGCTCGGCGCCCGCTCCGGTCCGCCCACCACACCGATCGAGGAGATCAGCTGCTGCCCGGAGAACAGCAGTTTCTGCGCGCCGGCGACGGTGAGAAAGATGTTGGCCTGACCGGCCAGCGCGGTGGAGTCTTCCACCAGGCCGACGACCTGCAGGTTGCGCGATCCGATCTCGATGGTGGCGCCGATCGGCTTGTTCATGGTGTCCGACACCGCGGCCTCGTGCTCAGCGGTGGGCGCACGGCCCTCCATGATCGGGGGCATGCCCGGTCCGCGTTCCGGCCCGCCGAAGACGTTGACGCTGCGCGCCGAGTTCCCCATCGGCATCGAGGCGCTGCCGTAGACCAGTGGCACGGCGGTCTGCACCCCGGGAACCTGCAGTTTGGACGCCGGGAACGCCGAGGACCCCAGGAACGGGCCGGTGGCCCCGGACTTCACCAGGAAGCCGTCGACCCCGAGGGAGTCCACCGTCCGGGTGGCCTCCACCCGGAAGCCGTTGGCCAGGCCGGTGAGTACCAGCGTCATCGCGAACACCAGTCCGGTGCCGACGATGGCGATGACGAACCGGCGCTTGCGCCACTGAAGATCCCGCAGCGCGGCGGTCAGCACGTCGTACCCAGCATGGGGGCAGGTTACCGACCCGTCGGTCTAATCGTCGAAGGCTTGCGGCAATTCGGGCCAGATCGTTCAACCTTCGCGGGTGATTGCGTGCGTCTCGCCCATGTTGACCGTGAGCGGACGACGGAAGAACCGGGTGATCAACAGCAGTACCACGATCCCGATGCCGAACCAGATCGTGCCGTAGCGGGCGGACTCCGCCGACAGGTACATCCACAGCAACACGGTGAGGGCCATGGCGATCCCCGGCAGCACGATGTTCCGCAGGATCTGGCGCGCCCCGTTGATCTCCCGCCGGCGGTAGGCGAAGTACACGATCACCGTCAGGTTGACGAAGGTGAAGGCGATCAGTGCGCCGAAGTTGATCAGCGACGCCACGAAGTCGAGGGTCAGGGCAATCGCTCCCAACGACACCGCACCTACGAAAAGGATGGCGTAGAACGGCGTCTGGAAGCTGGGATGCAGGTAGCCGAAGAACCGCCCGACCGGGCCGCGGCCATTGCGTCCCATCACGTACAGCAGCCGCGACACCGACGCGTGCGAGGCCAGGCTGGAGGCCACCGTGGCGGCGAAGGCCGCCGCGGTCAGCGCGATCTTGAACAGGTGTCCGCCCACCATGAAGGCGATCTGCGGCAGCGCGCTGTTCTCCATCGATTCCTCGCTGAACTGGGAGACGTCCGGGAACAGCGACTGGGTGAACCAGGCCGAGACGAAGAAGATGGTGCCGCCGATCAGCAGGGCCAGCAGGATCGCCTTCGGCACGAGCGAGGGTTCCTTGGCCTCCTCGGTGTACATGGTGATCGCGTCGAAGCCGATGAAGGAGAAGGCCACGATGGTGGCCCCGGTGATGACCAGGTTGGCGTGGACGCCCTCGTGCCATATCGGCTGGGTGGAGAAGATGGTGCCGTTGCCCATCCCGTCGGCCAGGGACTTGGTGGCCAGGATCAGGAACACCCCGATCAGCACCACCTCGAAGACCACCAGCAGCATGTTCACCCGTGAGGTGTTGGTCATGCTGAACAGGCACATCGCGGTGATCGCGGCGACGTAGACGATCACCGTCACCCACGGCGGCAACTCGGGGAAGAACGAGTACATGTAGCTGCGGATGATCAGCGCGTTGACCAGGGGCAGCAGCAGATAGTCCAGCAGCGCCGCCCAGCCGATCAGGAAGCCGACGTTGGTGCTGATGGTCTCGGAGGTGTAGGTGTAGGCCGACCCGGCCGACGGGAACACCTGCGTCATCCGGCCGTAGCTGACGGCGGTGAACATCATCACCACCAGCGCCAGCAGGTAGGCGGCCGGCACCACGCTGCCGGTCTCGCCGGAGACGATCCCGAAGGTGTCGAACACGACCGTCGGCGTCATGTAGCCCAGGCCGAGGCCGACGATCGCCCACAAGCCCAGCGTGCGGGCGAGTTGCGTGGTTCCGGTCGTCCCGGTGGCCTGCGTCATGTCGATCCCGTCATTCGATGAAGCCTCCCAAAAGGTTCCCCGTGGCATACCACAGATGAGGCCTGGCTCGACTGTGTTTTGGACCCGAGTCCCGTTTTCGCCAGCAACGCCTTGTGCCCTGTTAGCGTGACCCACCATGCGTTACGTCGTCGGTTACGGACCGCGTCAACGCGGTGTTGACGGGGTGAATCTCGCGGCCACTCTGGCCCGCTCTTCGGAAGCGACGCTGGATCTGGTCGCCGTGCTGCCCAGCGCCGCCCCGACGTTTCACATGTATTCCCCCGACCATGCGTTCAACGCCGAGGTCGAGGAACAGGGCCGCGAGTGGGTGCAGGACGGGCTGACCCGGGTGCCGGAGGGGGTCTCCGCCGAGGGGCGGGTGCAGCCCGCCGAGTCGATCACCCGCGGCCTGCTCGACGCGGCCACCGACCCCGAGCGCGGTGACGCCGCCTTGATCGTCGTCGGCACCCACCATCGCGTCCGCTCCAAGAAGTTCGGCTTCGGCAGCCTGGTCGACGCCCTGCTGCACGCCTCGTCGGTCCCGGTGGCCCTGGCGCCGACGGGTTACCGGTTCCACCCGGGGGTTTCCCGCATCACCTGCGCCGTCGGCATGGCACCCGGCGCCGAGGACCTGCTGGCCAAGGGGATCCGGCTGGCCGGCGAATGGAAGGTGCCGCTGCGGGTCATGTCGCTGGTGGCCGTCGGCGAGGACAGCCGTCAGCAGTGGACCGAGTTGGCCGAGCGGCATGCCGCGACCCTCGCCGCCCAGGCCGAGGCGGCGCTGGGGCCCGGGTGCGAAGTGACTAGCGTTGTGGGCCAAGGGGATTCGCTCGGTGACGCGGTTCGGGCGTTGGACTTCGCCGACGACGAAGTCGTCGTGATCGGCTCCAGTCCGCTGGCCGCCCCGAAGCGGCTGTTCGTCGGGCGTTCCGCCAGCAAGATCATCCGGGCGCTGAAAGTCCCGATGATCGTCGTCCCGCGCGACTGAGCGCATCCACTCTGCCCACAGATCGCCGTTAACCCAGAGGTTATGTTCTGGGCGCAGTGTCGACGATCTCGTCGGCCGCGTGCACGCTCCGGCTTCCGATGAACAACGCGATCGCCGCACCCACCAGGCACACGATCGTCGTGATGAAGAAGATCGAGCCGTACTGCATCGCGAATGCGGTGCGGTAGCGCTGGGCCTCGGCGGCGACTTTGGCGGCCAGGTTGTCCCCGGTCGACGGCGGCAGGCTGGCCAGGATCTGGTTGAACCGGTACAGGCCCCACGCGCTCAGCGCGGCGACGCCGATCAGCATGCCGGTCATCCGGGCCACCACCACCAGCGACGAGGCGATCCCGTGCTGGGCGGCCGGCACCACCCGTAGCGCCGCGGAGGTGAGCGGCCCGATCACCAGACCCAGCCCGAACCCGGCCAGCGCCAGGTCGGTGCCGAACACCGGCAGGGACAGCGGCCCGAGGTGGTGGCGAGCTGACAGCACGTCGAGGCCCCAGTGGGACACCAGCCAGTAGGCGAAGGCCGCGATCAGCATGCCGACCACGGCCACCGGCCGGTCGCCGAGCCGGGTGGCCAGCCAGCCGCCGAGCAGCGCGCCGATCGGCAGGGCGATCAGGAAGTGCAGCAGCAGCAGCGCCGCGCCGTTCTGGTCTTTGTGAAGGACGCCCTGACCGAACAGTTCGACGTTGACCAGGGTCACCATCAGCGCGGCCCCGGCGCACATCGACGTGCCCAGTGCGGCGAGGAAAGTCCCGAACTGGACCCCGGCCGGCTCGATCAGGCGGGTCTTGGCGAACCGCTCCCACACCGCGAACGCGACGGCCGCGACGACCGCACCGATAACCAGGGGGACGCCGTAGCTGGGCAGCACCTGTTTGCCGTCCGGCGCCGGGTTGTAGAGGCCCCACACCGCCAGGCCCAGGGCCAGGGCCAGCAGCACCCCGCCCACCACGTCGACTCGTTCCGGTTCGGCGCTGCGTTCGTGGTTGGGCAGGCTGAAATGGATGGCCACCATCGCGATCAGCGTCAGCGGCACGTTGATCCAGAACACGTCGCGCCACGTGTTGAGCAGCCACACCACACCGATGCCGTACAGCGGGCCGAGCACGCTGCCCAGTTCCTGGGCCGCGCCGATGCCGCCGAGCACCGCCGCCCGGCTGCGCGCCGACCACAGGTCGGCGGCCAGCGCCAGCGTCACCGGCAGCAGGGCGCCGCTGGCGATGCCCTGGATCAGCCGGCCGATCACCAGCATGGTCAGGTCATTCGAGAGCGCGGTCACCACCGAGCCGGCGGCGAACCCCAGCAGGCTTACCTGCAGGACGAGCTTGCGGCCGAACCGGTCGGACAGCCGGCCCAGCAGCGGCATGGCCGCGATGTAGCCGAGCAGGTACCAGGTGATGACCGGCGTGACCTGCTGGAGCTTGTTGATCGGGATGCCGACCGACCGCATGATGTCGACCATGATCGTGACGACGACATAGGTGTCGAGCGCCCCGAGTAGTACGGCGAGGCTGCCGGCGCCGATGGCTACCCGCCGGCTGTGGCCGGCGGGCTGCTTGCGGTGACGGGTGTGGGTGGCCGGCCCGGGCGAGGCCGTCGAGGACCCCGCCTCGCCATCCAGCCCCGCCATCACACCGCCGGTTTGGTGACGGTGACCGGCTTGTCCCATTCGGAGAGCGTCAGCTGCACGCTGTTACCGGCGCTCTGCTCGAGCTGGGCCTGAACGAGCTGGTTCGGGGCGTCCTTCTCGATCCAGACGGTGGCCGGCAGCGGGCCGGTGGCCTTCAGCCGGGGGATCAGCTTGTTGACGGCGTCGGCGGTGACCGTGCCGGTGAGCTTGACCGTCGGCACCCCGCCGATGGTCTCGAAGGAGTCGGCCTTCACCTCGTTGAGGTTGGTGAGCATGTTGGCCAGGCCGGTGCTCGGGGCGAGGATCACCGACGGGTCGTAGACCTCGACGGCCGGCCCCATGTCGAGCCAGTTGTTCGGCGTGAGCGCGGCGAACAGCGTTCCGTCCACGACCACCAGGTCGGCGTCGAGCTCGGAGCCGCCCATGACGACCTTGGCGCTGGCCTTCACGGCGGTGGCCGGGACGTTGGTCAGATCGCCGGACAGCGTCTTGAGCGGCAGACCCTCCACCTTCCCGGTGACGGCGATCTCCAGGTGCGCGCTCTTGAGCGCTTTGGTAGTGGTGATCGACTGCTGGACCAGGCCGGCGGCGTCGGGCAGCGGCTCGGCCGACTTCTTCGATGAGCAGCCCGACAAAAACAGGGCTGCGGCCAGCATCGCGGTCAGGACAGCAAGAATTCTGCGGTACGTCTGCATACCAGCATCGTAGAGGGTCGCCGGCCGCATTTGCCCGTACCGAGACCCCGGTGGTGTGTAGTGAGCCCGGACGCGAGGAGTGCGGTGATGGCAGATGACCTGGAGTTTCGCCCGGTGCCGGCCGGTTCCGGCGATGCCGCCGAACTAGTGGCGGCGATGGTCGCCGAAATGGCCGAACTCTACGACGGTCTGGACCTGGAAGCGCCGGGCATGCCCGCGGCCGGCCCGGCCGAACTCGGCCCGCCCGACGGCGTTTACCTGGTGGGTTACCGCGATGGCCGGCCTGGGTCGCCGCCCGGCGGCGCCAAAGTGGCGGTCTGCGGTGGCGGCCTGAAACGGCTGCCCGACGGCACCTGTGAGATCAAGCGCATGTACGTGGTGCCGTCCGCCCGCCGATCCGGGGTGGCCCGCGCGTTGCTGGCGGCTCTGGAGGACGCCGCGCGGGGGCTGGGCTACCGCGTCGCCCGGCTGGACACCGGCGAACGCCAGCCCCATGCCCAGGCGTTCTACGAGGCTTCCGGGTACCGCCGGGTGGGCAACTTCAACGACAATCCGGCGGCGGCGTTCCACGGCGAGAAGCAGTTAGATTGATCCGGTGTTCACCGGAATCGTGGAGGAGTTGGGCGAGGTCGTCGGAACTGAGGACCTCGGTGATTCGGCGCGGTTCACCCTGCGCGGGCCGACGGTGACCACCGACGCCCGCCACGGCGACTCCATTGCCGTCAACGGGGTGTGCCTGACGGTCGTCGACGTGCTGCCGGGCGGCAGCTTCATCGCCGACGTGATGGCCGAGACGCTGAACCGCTCGTCGCTGGGCGCGTTGTCGGTGGGGTCGCCGGTCAACCTGGAGCGGGCCGCGGCCCTCAACAGCCGGCTGGGCGGGCACATCGTGCAGGGGCACGTCGACGGCACCGCAACGGTGCTCTCCCGTACTCCGTCGCCGCACTGGGAGGTGGTGCGGATCTCGCTGCCGCCGCAGCTGTCCCGCTACGTGGTCGAGAAGGGCTCGATCACCGTCGACGGTGTGTCGCTGACGGTGTCGGCCATCAGCAGCGACTGGTTCGAGGTGTCGCTGATCCCCACCACGCTGGGCCTGACCACCCTGGGCCGGGCCGCTGTCGGCACGCCGGTCAATCTTGAGGTCGACGTCATCGCCAAGTACGTCGAACGGCTGCTCGCCGCCCGCGCCGGCGACTGACCCCGACACACCCCATCGACTCTGCGTGTAGACCGCGGTTGTCGCTGGAAGTGCGATCTGGGCGCAGACTCGAAGCGCTCGTCCCGTGGTTCATACTTGCCATGTGACCAGACTGGACACCGTCGAACGGGCGGTCGCCGACATCGCGGCGGGCAAGGCCGTCGTCGTCATCGATGACGAGGACCGCGAGAACGAAGGCGACCTGATCTTCGCCGCCGAGAAGGCCACCCCTGAACTGGCGGCCTTCATGGTGCGCTACACCTCCGGTTACCTCTGCGTCCCGCTGGACAGCGCGATCTGCGACCGGCTTGGTCTGCTGCCCATGTATGCCGTCAACCAGGACAAGCACGGCACCGCCTACACCGTCACCGTTGATGCCAAAGCCGGTGTGGGGACCGGGATTTCGGCCTCCGATCGGGCCACCACGATGCGGCTGCTGGCCGATCCGTCCAGTGCGGCGGACGATTTCACCAAGCCGGGGCACGTGGTTCCGCTGCGCGCCAAGGACGGCGGGGTGCTGCGCCGCCCCGGCCACACCGAAGCCGCCGTGGATCTGGCCCGGATGGCGGGCCTGCAGCCGGCCGGGGCCATCTGCGAGATCGTCAGCCAGAAGGACGAAGGCGCGATGGCTCAGACCGACGAGCTTCGGGTCTTCGCCGACGAACACGGCCTGGCGCTGATCTCCATCGCCGATCTGATCGAGTACCGGCGCAAGCACGAGAAGCACATCGAGCGGGTCGCCGAGGCGCGAATTCCCACCCGCCACGGCGATTTTCGGGCCGTCGGCTACATGAGCATCTACGACCAGGTGGAGCACGTCGCGCTGGTTCGCGGGGATATCGCCGGCCCGGAGAACGACGGCCGCGACGTCCTGGTGCGGGTGCACTCCGAGTGCCTGACCGGTGACGTGTTCGGCTCGCGGCGCTGCGATTGCGGTCCGCAACTGGACGCCGCCATGGAGATGGTGGCCGGCGAGGGGCGCGGCATCGTGCTGTACATGCGCGGGCATGAGGGGCGCGGCATCGGCCTGATGCACAAACTGCAGGCCTACCAGTTGCAGGACGCCGGTGCCGACACCGTGGACGCCAACCTGGAATTGGGACTGCCCGCCGACGCCCGCGATTACGGCATCGGCGCGCAGATCCTGGTGGATCTGGGGGTGCGGACGATGCGGCTGCTGACCAATAATCCGGCCAAACGGGTGGGTCTGGACGGCTACGGCCTGCAGGTGGTCGAGCGGGTGCCGTTGCCGGTGCGCGCCACGTCGGAGAACATCCGTTATCTGCGCACCAAACGCGACCGGATGGGACACGAACTCGGCGGTCTGGAGGATTTGGAAGACTTCGACGACGACGCCGTTCCGGGATTCGCCCCATGAGCGGCGGCGACGGGATTCCGGCCGTCCCGGAGATGGACGCCTCCGATCTCCGGCTGGCCATCGTGACCAGCACCTGGCACGCGACGATCTGCAACGCCCTGCTGGACGGCGCGCGCCGGGTGGCTGACGACTGCGGTGTTGTCAACCCGACGGTGGTGCGGGTGCACGGCGCCATCGAGATTCCAGTCGTCGCACAGGAACTCGCCCGCACGCACGACGCCGTGGTGGCTCTCGGTGTCGTGATCCGCGGTGCGACACCGCATTTCGACTATGTCTGCGACGCCGTCACCCAGGGTCTGACCCGGGTCTCGCTGGATGCTGCGACCCCGGTCGCCAACGGTGTGCTGACCACCGACAACGAGGAGCAGGCCATCGACCGTGCCGGGCTGCCCGGCTCGGCCGAGGACAAGGGCGCGCAGGCCACCGCCGCGGCTCTGTCGACCGCGCTGACACTGCGGCATCTGCGGGCATGACCGTGACCACTGACACCGGCTGGGAGGCCGAGTTCCGGCCCCGCACGATGCGCCGGGCCGCGGTCGCGACGGCGGCGGTCATCGCGGTGGCCGGGGTGGTGGTGGCGGCGCTGGACAACCGGTCGTCGGGGGCCTACATGCGGGTGTGGGACCAGGTCGCCTGGGGCGGTCTGGCGGTGCTGATCGCGGCCGGGGTGCTGATCCTCACCCGGCCCCGGGTGCGGGTCGGGCCGGCCGGCCTCTTGGTGCGCAATGTGTTGGAGGACAAGCTCATTCCGTGGCCCGACGTGGTCAACGTCTCGTTCCCGCCGGGCAAGCGCTGGGCCCGGGTGGACCTGGATTCCAATGAGTACGTGCCGGTGGTGGCCATCCAGTCGGTCGACCGCGAGTACGCCGTGACCGCGATGGACACCGTGCGCGAGTCGATGGCCCGCTACCGCGGTTAGCCCGCTACCGGGCGTAGCCCGTTTACCGGGCGCAGCCCGTTACCGCGGCGGGTGCCGGCCTACCGGGCGGCCACGAGTATTCCCAGATCCGGTGTGGGCGCCAATTCGCCGTCGCGGCAGCCGGGGCCGATCAGCCGTAGCGTCGCGGGTGGCTCCACGGCCAACCGCGCCTCCGCGTTCAAGGCCTCCGAAAGGGTCTGGATCCGCAGCGTCGTCGCTGCCAGGGCGCTGTGTTCGGCCGAGGTGGCCTCATCGGTCGTGGCGCGCAGTTCGGCCCGGTCGAAGTCCGTCGACGCCGGGAAAAGCGGCATGCCGACGGCGTGCTCACTGAAGGCTCTCGACCACCAATCCGCATCCCGTCGCAGGCTGCTCCACGGCGTCGCGCCGGCCAGCAGCACCCAGCGGCACAACAGGACCAGCGCCACGGTGGCCAGCACCGTCACGACGATGGCCGCGGTGGCGGCCGGGTATTCCCGCACCCAGGCAGCCGGCCCGGCTCCTCCGACGGCCTCGACGCTCGGCCTCAGCGTGAGGACCAGCGCGATGACGGCTGCGATCGGGGCGAACGTCAGCAGCCACTTGGCGGTCTCCTTGTACACACCGCCTACTGTATTGAAATTCACCGACATATGTCGGTATATTTCAACCCATGAGAACGCGGCGGCAACGGGACGGCGACGCCGGGCCCGGACACACCGAACCGGAGTACACCGTCATGCCGCTGTCGGGGGTGAAGAAATTCCACCGCGAACTCTTCGACGCCCTCAACGACAATAAAACCGTCTTCGTGTCCAAGCACGGCAGGATTGTGGCCGCCTTCCGGCCCTATGCCTACGTTCCCGAAAGCGTCGTCGCGGCCTATGCGTCGCCGAACCTGCAACTGCCCGTCGTCACCGCCCGCGACATTCAGCGCACGAGTCTGTCCCAACCGGTCGCCGCGGCGGCGGCGGGTCTGCCCGCGGTCGTCGAAAAGGACAGTCGGATCTACGGATTGCTGACGCCCGCGCATGCTCCCCGTCCTGCCTCGATCCCTGACCCCGATGTCGTCGACGCCAGAGCCGGGGCGATGCTCGACTACCAGAAGCGCCACCCGGATGCCTCCATCGACGACATCATGGCCTTCGCCGATCAGTTCGACGCCGACCATTCCGACCAGGCGCCGGCTCAAAGCTGGCCGCTGGCACCGGAATTCGAGGACGACGACGCCGTCGACGCCGATATCGAGAAGTGGCGCAAATCGGGCTCCGACATCGAGGACCTGGTTGAGGAGATCTTCAGCACGCTGGCGCACGGCATCGCGGCCGGTGCCGACGACGTCGAGGTGGCCGTCCCGGCTCTGACCCGCACCCGCGTCGCCGAAGCGCCCGACCGACTCGACGTCGCGCTGTCGTTCCGGGTGTTCGTGGCCGACGCCGAGAAGTTGGAGGCCGCTGACGAAACCCTCAGCGCCAGAGCGGGTTACGTCCGGGCGCTGACCACCGCCCCGGGGCCGAACTCCGGGGTGATGTGGCGGCTGGGCAATCTGGCCCGCCGCACCGACCACTGCGCCGAAGCCGCCCGTTGGTTCCGGCTGTCACTGGCCTACGACGAAGCGCTGCCTCACCACCGCGTGCGCTGGGCTTAGACCCGATTTGTCCGACTCATCCTCGTCGCCGCGCTCCGCGTCGTCGTCGGACTAGGCAAGCCAGTCTTTCGGATACTTCCCGGCCAGATGCTGGGCTCGTCCCCACACCTGCACGGCGACCAGACAGTTGTATAACTGCCATCTGCCGCCGGTCAGCACGTCGTCGGGCAGTGTCGGTGTTCCGCGGTCGTCCCAGGGCCCGTCGAGGCCGCCGTCCGTCCGGGCGAAGACGTCGATGAGGAAGCACCGGTCGGACCCGGGCAGGTACTCCGCGGCGACCAGTCGCAGATGCGTGGGGAGTTCCGTGCGTGCCGAGACATCCAGCCGGACGCCGTCAGGCCGGGCCGGCCGGCCGTCGACGAGGTCTTCCACCAGACGGCGAAACGACGCCGACACCGCGTCCAGGCTGATCCGGAAGTGCTCGGACGGTGCGACCCGCGGTTTCGGCCGCCCCGCCACCAGCATCCCTGCCACCGGACGACTCTAACGGCAGCCCGCCCGGTGCCCCGACTAACGTAGGCAGGCGTGGCCGATCCCGCGACGTACCGACCGGCACCCGGGTCCATCCCGGTCGAGCCGGGCGTCTACCGGTTCTCGGATTCACACGGCCGCGTCATCTACGTCGGCAAGGCCAAGAGCCTGCGCAGCCGGTTGACGTCGTACTTCGCCGACCTCGCGAGCCTGCACCCGCGGACCCGCCAGATGGTCACCACCGCCGCCAAAGTGGAGTGGACGGTGGTCGGCACCGAGGTCGAGGCGCTGCAACTCGAATACAACTGGATCAAGGAGTTCGACCCGCGGTTCAACGTCCGCTACCGCGACGACAAGTCCTATCCGGTGCTGGCGGTCACCCTGAACGAGGAGTATCCGCGGCTGATGGTTTACCGCGGCCCGCGGCGCAAGGGGGTGCGCTACTTCGGGCCCTACGCGCACGCCTGGGCCATCCGCGAGACCCTCGACCTGCTGACCCGGGTCTTCCCGGCGCGCACCTGTTCGGCCGGAGTGTTCAAGCGGCACAGCCAGATTGAGCGTCCCTGTCTGCTGGGCTACATCGACAAATGCTCGGCGCCGTGTGTCGGGCGGGTCAGCGCCGAGCAGCACCGGCGCATCGTGCTCGACTTCTGCGACTTCCTGTCCGGCCGGACCGACCGGTTCGCCCGGGATCTGGAACGGCAGATGAACGCCGCCGCCGCCGAGTTGGACTTCGAACGGGCCGCCCGGTTGCGCGACGATCTCGGCGCGCTCAAACGCGCACTGGAGAAGCAGGCGGTGGTGCTCGGCGACGGCACCGACGCCGACGTGGTCGCCTTCGCCGACGACGACCTGGAGGCGGCGGTGCAGGTGTTCCACGTTCGCGGCGGCCGGGTCCGCGGCCAGCGCGGCTGGGTGGTCGAGAAGCCCGGTGATCCGGGGGATTCCACCGAGGCGGCTCTGGTGGAGCAATTCCTCACTCAGTTCTACGGCGACCAATTCGAATTGGGCGGTGCCGCAGATGAATCCAGCAACCCCGTCCCCAAAGAGGTGCTGGTGCCGTGCCTGCCGCCCAACGCCGACGAACTCACCGAATGGCTGTCCGGCCTGCGTGGGTCCCGGGTCAGTCTGCGCGTCCCGCAGCGCGGCGACAAGAAGGCGCTGGCCGAGACCGTATATCGCAACGCGCAGGAGTCGCTGCAGCAGCACAAGCTCCGCCGGGCCGGGGACTTCACCGCCAGATCGGCTGCGCTGCAGAACATTCAGGAGTCCCTCGGCCTGGCCGACGCACCGCTGCGGATCGAGTGCGTCGACATCAGCCACGTTCAGGGCACCGACGTGGTGGGCTCGCTGGTGGTGTTCGAGGACGCCCTGCCGCGCAAGTCGGACTACCGCCACTTCGCCATCCGGGAGGCGGCCGGGGACGGCCGGTCCGACGACGTCGCCTCCATCGCCGAGGTGACCCGTCGTCGCTTCCTGCGCCATCTCCAGCCCCCCGAGAACGACGACGCCGAGAACGCCAAGCCGCGCCGGTTCGCTTATCCGCCAAACCTTTTCGTGGTCGACGGCGGCGGCCCGCAGGTGAACGCGGCCCAGGCCGTCCTGGACGATCTCGGGGTCACCGACGTCGCCGTGATCGGGCTGGCCAAGCGTCTGGAGGAGGTGTGGGTGCCCAACCTGGACGGCACCGAGCCCGACCCGATCATTCTTCCCCGCAACAGCGAGGGCCTGTATCTGTTGCAGCGGGTCCGCGACGAGGCGCATCGCTTCGCCATCGCCTATCACCGCAGCAAACGGTCCAAGCGCATGACGGCCTCTGCCCTGGACGCGGTGCGCGGCCTGGGGGAGTCCCGGCGCAAGGCCCTGGTCACCCATTTCGGATCGGTGGCCCGGCTGCGCCAGGCCAGCGTGGAGGAAATCACCGCCGTTCCGGGCATCGGGGCGGCGACGGCGGCGGCGGTGCTCGAAGCGCTCAGGGGCCCAATGGATCCCGCCGGTCCTGCTGCGCCCGCCGACCCGGTGGGCGATGATGCTCAGCAACCGCTATGACTGATATCCCTTTGACACCGTCCACTGCCCCCGGGGAAGCCGGTGCCGGCGCCTCCGACATCGCCGCCGCCGGCGCCTCCGACATCGCCGCCGGCACCGACATCGCCGCCGGCATCGACGTCGCCGCCGGCGCCTCCGACATCGACGTCGTGCTGGTGACCGGGCTGTCCGGCGCCGGCCGGGACACCGCGGCCAAGGTGCTTGAGGACCTGGGCTGGTACGTCGCCGACAACATCCCGCCGGAACTGATCGCCCGGATGGTGGATCTGGGCCTGGCCGCCGGTTCCCGGATCACCAACCTGGCCGTCGTGATGGACGCGCGTTCCCGGGGCTTCACCGGCGATCTCGATCTGGTGCGCGCCGATCTCGGCAGCCGTGGCATCACCCCCCGGGTGCTGTTCATGGACGCCTCCGACGAGATCCTGGTGCGCCGCTACGAGAACAACCGTCGCAGTCACCCGTTGCAGGGCAATCAGACGCTGGCCGAGGGCCTCGCCGCCGAGCGTGCCATGTTGGCGCCGGTACGCGCGTCGGCCGACCTGATCATCGACACCTCCGCGCTGTCCGTGCCGGCCCTGCGGGTCAGCATCGAGAATGCGTTCGGCGGCGAGACGGTCGCCCAGACGGCCGTCACGGTGGAGTCGTTCGGCTTCAAGTACGGCCTCCCGATGGACGCCGACATGGTGATGGACGTCCGGTTCCTGCCCAACCCGCACTGGGTCGACGAGTTGCGTCCGCAGACCGGGCAGTCGCCCGCGGTGCGCGACTACGTCCTGTCCCAACCCGGGGCCACCGAGTTCCTCCAGACCTACCATCAGCTGTTGAAACTGGTGGCCGACGGCTACCTGCGCGAGGGGAAGCGGTACATGACGGTGGCAATCGGGTGCACCGGCGGCAAGCACCGCAGTGTCGCCATCGCCGAGGCGCTGGCCGGGTTGATCGGGCAGAACCGGCAGTTGTCGGTGCGGGTGCTGCACCGCGACCTGGGGCGTGAATGATTCCGGCGGGCAGGAGCGAAGCGACCGGGGGATCGACTCCAGCCCCGCGCATCGTCGCGATGGGCGGCGGTCACGGCCTGTACGCCACGTTGTCCGCGGCCCGGCGCATCACCCCGCATGTGACGGCGGTGGTCACCGTCGCCGACGACGGCGGGTCCTCGGGCCGGCTGCGCTCCGAACTCGACATCGTGCCCCCGGGTGATCTGCGAATGGCGTTGGCGGCGTTGGCATCTGACAGCCCACACGGCCGGCTGTGGGCCACCATCATCCAGCACCGCTTCGGCGGCAGCGGCGCCCTGGCCGGTCACCCGATCGGCAATCTGCTGCTGGCCGGCCTCACCGAGGTGCTCGCCGATCCGGTGGCTGCCCTCGACGAGGTCGGCCGCATCCTGGGGGTCAAGGGCCGGGTGCTGCCGATGTGCCCGATCGCCCTGCAGATCGAGGCCGACGTCGCGGGCCTGGAGAGCGATCCGCGGATGAGCCGGGTGATCCGCGGCCAGGTGGCGGTGGCCACCACCCCGGGAAAGGTCCGCCGGGTGCGACTGCTGCCCGGCGACCCGCCGGCAACCCGGCAGGCCGTCGACGCGGTGATGGGCGCCGATCTGGTGGTGCTCGGTCCGGGGTCGTGGTTCACCAGTGTCATCCCGCACGTCCTGGTGCCGGGCCTGGCCGCCGCGCTCAAGGCCACTCCGGCCCGCCGGGCGCTGGTGCTGAACCTGGCCGCCGAACCGGGCGAGACGGCCGGGTTTTCGGCGGAGCGGCACCTGCACGTGCTGGCCCAGCACGCCCCTGGATTCACCGTGCATGACATCATCGTCGACGCGGCGCATGTGCCGTCACAGCGCGAACGCGACCAACTTCGCCGGACAGCGACGCTCTTGGAGGCGGTAGTGACGTTTGCTGACGTTTCCCGACCTGGTACACCTTTACATGATCCGGCCAAGCTGGCGGCAGTGTTGGAGGCGGTTCGGTCCAACGGCAACGCGCCGACGGCTACCGTTCCGGTAGTCGCTCCGGCGGGCGACGCGGGGGTACGGCGCGCTGCGGCGCGAAAGCACGAGGGGTGAACGCGCTGTGGCGATGACAGCTGAGGTGAAGGACGAACTGAGCCGTCTCGTCGTCAACTCGGTGAGTGCGCGGCGGGCGGAAGTGGCCGCTCTGCTGCGGTTCGCCGGCGGGTTGCAGATCGTCGCCGGCCGGGTGGTGGTCGAAGCCGAGGTGGATCTCGGCAGCATCGCCCGCCGGCTGCGCAAGGACATTCACGACCTCTACGGCTACAACTCCGTCGTACACCTGGTGTCCGCCAGCGGAATTCGCAAGACCACCCGATATGTGCTGCGGGTGGCCAAAGACGGGGAAGCGCTGGCCAGGCAGACGGGTCTGCTCGACGTGCGGGGCCGCCCGGTGCGCGGGCTGCCCGCTCAGGTGGTGGGCGGCAGCGTCGGTGACGCCGAGGCCGCTTGGCGCGGCGCCTTCCTGGCGCACGGATCGCTGACCGAGCCGGGTCGGTCCTCGGCTCTCGAGGTCAGCTGCCCGGGGCCGGAGGCCGCGCTGGCTCTGGTCGGTGCGGCCCGCCGCCTCGGGGTGAGCGCCAAGGCCCGCGAGGTGCGCGGCACCGACCGGGTGGTGGTGCGCGACGGCGAGGCGATCGGCACCCTGCTCACCCGGATGGGCGCCCAGGACACCCGGCTGGTCTGGGAGGAGCGCCGGATGCGCCGGGAGGTCCGGGCCACCGCCAACCGGCTGGCCAACTTCGATGACGCCAACCTGCGGCGGTCGGCTCGCGCCGCGGTGGCGGCGGCGGCCAGAGTCGAACGGGCCTTGGAGATCCTGGGCGAGGGCGTCCCCGAGCACCTGGCTCAGGCGGGCCGGCTGCGGGTGGAGCACCGGCAGGCCTCACTGGAGGAGCTGGGCCGGCTGGCCGAGCCGCAGATGACCAAAGACGCTGTGGCAGGCCGGATTCGGCGGCTGCTGTCGATGGCCGATCGCAAAGCCAAGCAGGACGGCATCCCCGACACCGAGGCCGCCGTCACCCAAGACCTGCTCGACGACGCCGACGCCTGATCCGCGCCGAAACCCACCGTCCACTCTGCACCCAGAGCGTCAATCCGGCCGGAAGCACGCTCTCACCGCAGGGTCAGCGGGGCTCCGGCAACGGTTGGGACCCCATCGCCCAGCGGATGCCCCCGACCAGCACCCGCCCCGCCGCCCGGATCGCGGTGGCCTCCACCGGCGGCAGGTAGGGCAGCCGCAGCGGCAGCCTGGCCCACGCCGGCAGCATCGAGATCGACGTCGCCGCGATCAGCCCGTAGGGCGCCCGCGCCAGTAGCGGCAGTGGGGGAGTGACCAGCAGGAAGCGCGCGGCCTCCCGGGCTTCGGCGGTGCTGCGCAACTCCGGGCGGAAGGCGTCCAGACGCGCGCGCAGTTCGGCCTCGGTGCGCGGCGGGTCGATCACCCCCAGCGCGCCGGCCACCCGGGCGGTGTCGGCCACGTAGCCGTCGCGACCGGCCTGGTCGAGCGGGTTGGCGCCGTAAAGCTGATGTGCCAGAAGGAAACTGTCGATCTCGGCGATGTGCACCCACTCCAGCAGGTGCGGGTCGCCGGCGCGGTAGGGCCTGCCGTCGGGAGCCGTGCCGTGCACGCGACGGTGGATCCCGCGGACCTTGTCGACGGCGCGCTGGGCGTCATCGGCGGTGCCGAACGTGGTGACCGCCAGGAACGCGCTGGTCCGCTGCAGCCGCCCCCACGGGTCGCCGCGATAGTCCGAATGCTGCGCCACCCCGGCCATCGCCAGCGGGTGCAGCGACTGCAAGAGCAGCGCGCGCAGGCCCCCGACGAACATGGACGCATCGGCATGTACCTGCTGGATCGGGCGGTCCGGGGCAAACCAGCGCGGGCCCGGGGCGCCGTGGATGCGTTCCCGCCGGGCCGGCCCCTCCGGTCCGGCCACCATGGCGAACAGCCCTTTGCCGAGCCGGTCCCGGACTTTGCCTACGTCCAGGTCCAGGGGGAGCGACAGCGTCATTCCTCGAAGGTACGCCGCGTTCACGAAACGGTCGTCTCGTTCTGCTCCGCCTCGCTGGCAGCGCCGTTACTCTGACCCCTGGGCGCTGGGAGCACGGGCTTCCGGACATTCGCAAGTTGAGGGAGACAAACGTGACGATCCGGGTTGGGGTCAACGGTTTTGGCCGCATCGGGCGCAACTTCTACCGCGCGCTGGAGACGCTTCAAGCTGAGGGCAAGGCGACAGACATCGAGATTGTGGCGGTCAACGACCTGACCGACATCAATACTCTCGCCCACCTGCTGAAGTTCGACTCCATCCTGGGCCGGCTGAACAAGAACGTTTCGGTCGACGGCGACAGCATCGTCATCGGCGGCGAGAAGGTCAAGGCCATGGCCAACCGCGAAGGCCCGGCCGCGCTGGGCTGGGGCGACCTCGGCGTCGACGTCGTCGTCGAGTCCACCGGCCTGTTCACCGACGCCGCCAAGGCCAAGGGCCACCTGGAGGCGGGCGCCAAGAAGGTCATCATCTCCGCCCCGGCCAGCGGCGAGGACATCACCATCGTCATGGGCGTCAACGACAACCTGTACGACGGCAGCCAGAACATCATCTCCAACGCCTCCTGCACCACGAACTGCCTCGGGCCGTTCGCCAAAGTCCTCAACGACGAGTTCGGCATCGTCCAGGGCCTGATGACCACGATCCACGCCTACACCCAGGACCAGAACCTGCAGGACGCCCCGCACAACGATCTGCGTCGCGCCCGGGCCGCCGCGCTGAACATCGTCCCCACCTCCACCGGCGCCGCCAAGGCCATCGGCCTGGTGCTGCCGGAGTTGAAGGGCAAGCTCGACGGCTACGCGCTGCGCGTGCCGATCCCCACCGGCTCGGTCACCGACCTCACCGTGGAGCTGAAGAAGGGCGCCACCGCCGAGGAGATCAACGCCGCGATGAAGGCCGCCGCCGACGGCCCGATGAAGGGCATCCTGAAGTACTACGACGTTCCGATCGTCTCCAGCGACATCGTCACCGACCCGCACAGCTCGATCTTCGACTCGCTGCTGACCAAGGTGCTCGGCAACCAGGCCAAGGTCGTCTCCTGGTACGACAACGAGTGGGGCTACTCCAACCGCCTCGTCGACCTCATCGGTCTGGTCGGCAAGTCGCTCTAACCGCCACAACGCGGTAAAGACAAGACGCTGGAAGCAACAGGGGAGACATGGCAGTCAAGACACTGGCCGATCTGCTCGCCGAGGGCGTGAAAGGTCGTGGCGTACTCGTGCGCTGCGACCTCAACGTCCCCCTCGACGAGAACGGCACCGTGACCGACACCGGGCGCATCGACGCGTCGGTGCCGACGTTGAAGGCACTC
Organism: uncultured Actinomycetes bacterium; assembly: GCA_903877095.1. Lineage (GTDB taxonomy): Bacteria > Actinomycetota > Actinomycetes > Mycobacteriales > Mycobacteriaceae > Mycobacterium. Next base: position 34,953 of record CAIRCP010000149.1, read on the forward strand.
ACCGACGCCGGCGCGAAGGTGATCGTCACCGCGCACCTGGGCCGGCCCAAAGGCGGCCCGGAGCCCAAGTATTCGCTGGCTCCGGTCGCAGGAGTGCTCGGCGAGAAACTGGGTCGCCACGTCCAACTCGCCGGCGACGTGGTGGGCACCGACGCGCTGGCCCGTGCCGAGGGGCTCACAGACGGTGACGTCCTGCTGCTGGAGAACATCCGGTTCGACCCGCGCGAGACCAGCAAGGACGAGGCCGAACGTCAGGCCCTGGCCGCGCAACTCGTCGAATTGGTCGGGGAGAACGGCGCTTTCGTCTCCGACGGCTTCGGTGTGGTGCACCGTAAGCAGGCCTCGGTGTACGACGTCGCCAAGCTGCTGCCCTGCTACGCCGGCACCCTGGTCGGTGCGGAGGTCAAGGTTCTCGACCAACTGGCCAACGCCGGCGAGCGGCCGTACGCGGTGGTGCTCGGCGGGTCGAAGGTCTCCGACAAGCTCGCCGTCATCGAGAACCTGGCCGGCAAGGCCGACAGTGTCCTCATCGGCGGCGGCATGTGCTACACCTTCCTTGCCGCGCAGGGACTTTCGGTGGGCAAGTCGCTGCTCCAGGAGGAGATGATCGAGACCTGCAAGCGTCTGCTGGAGGAGTACGGCGACGTGATCCACCTGCCGGTGGACATCGTTGTCGCGGCGGAGTTCGCCGCTGACTCGCCGGCGGAAACCGTTGACATCAAGGACATTCCGGCCGACGAGATGGGTCTGGACATCGGGCCCAAGTCGGTGGAGCGGTTCGCCACGTTGCTGTCCAACGCCCGCACCATCTTCTGGAACGGCCCGGTGGGCGTGTTCGAGTTCCCGGCCTTCTCGGCCGGCACCAAGGGCGTCGCCGAGGCGATCATCAAAGCGACGTCCAAGGGCGCGTTCAGCGTTGTCGGCGGCGGCGATTCAGCGGCCGCGGTGCGTCAGTTGGGCTTGCGCGAAGACGGTTTCTCGCACATCTCCACTGGCGGCGGCGCGTCCCTGGAGTTCCTTGAGGGCAAGACCTTGCCCGGTATCGAAATCCTCAGTTAGAGAGGCTCATTCGCATGGCTCGTAAGCCGCTGATCGCGGGCAACTGGAAGATGAACCTGAACCACTTCGAGGCGATCGCCTTGGTTCAGAAGATCGCTTTCGCGTTGCCCGAGAAGTACTTCGACAAGGTCGACGTCACCGTCATCCCGCCGTTCACCGACCTGCGCAGCGTGCAGACGACGGTCGACGGCGACAAGCTGCGGCTCACCTACGGGGCGCAGGACCTGTCGCAGCACGACTCCGGGGCCTACACCGGCGAGATCAGCGGGGCCTTCCTGGCCAAGCTCGGTTGCACCTACGTCGTCGTCGGACACTCCGAGCGGCGCACCTATCACAACGAGGACGATGCGACGGTGGCCGCCAAGGCGGCCGCGGCGTTCCGGCACGGGCTGATCCCGATCATCTGCATCGGCGAGCACCTCGACGTCCGGGAGGCCGGCAACCACGTCGACTACAACATCACCCAGTTGCGCGGCTCGGTGGCGGGCCTGACCACCGAGCAACTCGCCAACGCCGTGATCGCCTACGAGCCGGTGTGGGCCATCGGGACCGGGCGGGTGGCCAGTTCCGCCGACGCCCAGGAGGTGTGCGGGGCGATCCGCGCCGAACTCGCCGCCCTGTCCTCCCCGCAGGTGGCCGACGGCATCCGCGTGCTCTACGGCGGCTCGATGAACGCCAAGAATGCCGGCGAACTGGTGGGGCAGCCGGATGTCGACGGCGGCCTGGTCGGCGGCGCGTCGCTGGACGGCGAACAGTTCGCCCAACTGGCGGCGAGCGCTGCCGGCGGGCCGCTGCTCTGAAGCGCCGACCCGGGCGCCGGGATAGCGCGGTCCACCAGGTAGTCTCTCGCCCATGATCTTCAGCCTGCAGATCCTTTTGGTGATCACCAGCGTCCTGGTGGTTCTGCTGGTGCTCCTGCACCGCGCGAAAGGTGGCGGTCTGTCGACCCTGTTCGGCGGCGGTGTGCAGTCCAGCCTGTCCGGGTCGACGGTGGTGGAGAAGAACCTCGACCGCTTGACGATGTTCGTCACCGGCATCTGGCTGGTCGCCATCATCGGCGTCGGCCTGGCGATCAAGTACGCCTAACAGCACGTACGCCTAGAAGCGGCGCAGCCATCCTGCGCCGAGATCGCCGTTTCCGGCGAAACCTTGCTCTCGCCGCAGTCTCGGTGCTGGCTTCCCTCTGTCTGAGGCCTTAATTTCGTTTGCCAGCGCATGTCAGTCCATGCCCAAAGCCGCTCGCTGACGCGTCGCTGAAGAGTTGCCGACTCAGCTGAGTACCGTCTGTGCCGCCCGAAGTTCCTGCTCAGCGAAGACAATTAATTACTTCCTGAGCGAAACGCCGGAAATTGCTGGCCTTCTGCTGATGGATGTGTCAGTATCGCGTTGCTGGGCAGATTCGGGCTGCCCTCTAACCCTGGGGAACCAACAGATGAATCCGAACTCGTCCTTCGACTCCACTCAGCCTTCGGCCGCCGCCGAGGGGCGTAATCGCAACGCCCAAGGTCGGCACCGACTGCCCCGTCAGATCGAGGTGGAGCAGCGCACTCCGTTGCTGCACGGCATGTCGGGCTACGTCGGCCGGGTGGGCGCGCTGGCCGTCGCCTTCGGCGTCGGCGCCGGCATGTTGGTGATGCCGGGTGTGGCTCAGGCCGACACCTCCGGATCGGGTGGGTCGACCGGATCCTCGGACACCGCCGGTCGCGGCTCCTCGGAGTCGACGTCGTCGTCCTCGACCGGTCATCGCGGCCCGCGCTCCACGCAGGCCCCGGCGAGTGACTCCGACGCCGCCCCGGCGCGCGGGTCGAACGAGTCCGCGCCGGAGGTGGATGTTCCCGACGTCCCCGCCGAGACCCCCCGCGGTGGCGGCGCCTCCCCGGTCGTCGACGCCCCCACGGCCGACGCCCCCGCGGCCGACGCCCCCAAGAACGAGGCACCCAAGAACGAAGCGCCCAAGAACGAGGCGCCGAAGAACAACTCTGCCCCCGCGGTAACCCCGAGCCGCGAAGTCCAGGCCCCCAGCGTCGTCAACGACGCCCCAGTCAGCGACACCCCGAAGGTCGTCAACGACGCGCCCGCCAGCTCGGCTCCCGCCGCGTCCGCACCGGCCCCCCAGGTCATCGAGGTCGCCCCGGTCCGCGGTCGGTCCGCCGAGGCGGAGTCGGCCGGCGGTTCCGCCGCGACGCCGGCGAAGTCCGAAACCCCGGTCATGACGGCCGCTCCCCAATCCGCCCCGTCCAGGGGCCTGTCCGGCGGCGTGCTCGCCTGGCTCGGCGCCGGCGCGGACGGCGGCGCCCCGGCGGCGGCCCCGCTGCTGTGGACCGTCGCGGCCTACACCCGTCGTGAGACCCCCGGATCAGCGGCGACCACCAAGCCGGCGGCGTCCACCACCACCGGCGAGCCCGGCCCGGGCGCGACGCCGATGTTGCCGACCCCGGTCGGCAAGGCGACGGCCAAAGCCACCGACCCGCTGGCCGACATCCTCCGGATCTTCATCGGCAACGGCACCGCGGACAACCCCAACGGCGGTCTGCTGATCGGTAACGGCTTCAGCTGGGACGCCACCACCTGCAACCAGGGCGTCGCCTGCATTGGCGGCCAGGCCGGGTTCCTCTACGGCAACGGCGGCAACGGCTGGAACGGCGGCAAGGGCGGCTCGTCCTTCACCATCGGTGACGGCGGGGCCGGCGGCGCGGGCCTCGCCGGCGTCAACGGCGGCGCGGGCGGCGTCGGCGGCCTGGCCGGCCTGCTCTGGGGCAACGGCGGCGCCGGCGGCAGCGGGGCGTCGTCGACCACCGGCATCGGCGGTGACGGCGGCCAGGGCGGCAACTCCGGCGCCTTCACCGCGATCTTCGGCAAGGGCGGTGCCGGCGGCAACGGCGGCGACGGCACCACGGCCGGCGGCAAGGGCGGCGCCGGCGGCACCGGCGCCCTGATCTTCGGCGCCGGCGGTGCCGGCGGCAATGGCGGCGCGTCCAGCGCGGACGGTGGCGTCGGCGGTGCCGGCGGCGTCGGCGGCGACAGCGGTTTCCTCGCGCTGGCCGGATTCCCGCCCAACCCGGGCATCGGCTTCGGCGGCAACGGCGGCAACGGCGGTGACGCCACCGGCCAGAACGCCACCGGCGGCGTCGGCGGCAAGGGTGGCGACACCGGCTTCCTGTCCTTTGTCAACAACGCCGGCAACGGCGGTAACGGCGGCGCCGCCACCAACGTCGGCAGCGTCGGCGGCAACGGCGGTGACGGCGGTGTCACGGGCGTGCTGTCCCACTTCGGTGACGGCGGCCAGGGCGGCAACGGCGGCACCGGCTACCAGCAGGGCGGTAATGCCGGCAACGGTGGCCACGGCGCGATCTACGCCGACGGTGGCGGCAACGGCGGCAACGGCGGCGACGCGGTGGGCGCCGGCGGTAATGGCGGTAACGGCGGTAACGGCGGCGGTGTCGGCAACGTGGCCGGCGAGACCTGGCGCAACTTCTGGGGCTCCGGTGGCGATGGCGGTAACGGTGGTAGCGCCCTGGGCCCCACCGTCGCTGGTGTGGCCGGCGGTAACGGCGGCAAGGGCGGCGACGGCGGTGAGAACTCCTGGTACATCCCGGTCTCCCCGGACAACGGGTGGGGCCCCTCGGAGGACAACGGCACCGGCGCGGGCGGCAAGGGCGGCAACGGCGCCGATGGCGGCTTAGGCGCCGTCGGCGGCAACGGCGGCGATGGCGGTAACGGCAGCAACGGCAGCATCGTCTTCGGCAGCAAGTACGGCGGTGGCCCCGCCGGCGGTGACGGCGGCCTGGGCGGTAACGGCGGCGGCGGCGTGGCCGGCACCAACGGCGCCGACTCGACCGGCTTCAACGACAACAACGGCAACGGTTACGACGGTGGGCTCGGCGGCGCAGGCGCGGCCGGTGGCAATGGTGGTAAGGGCGGCAACGCCGGCAAGGGCATGGACTGGTTCGTCACGCCCACCATCGGCCAGGCCGGCAACGGTGGCAACGCTGGCCAGGGCGGCGCCGCGGGCGCCGGTGGCAACGGCGGCAAGGGCTTCGCCGGGGATGCGGCGCATCCGGACGGCGGCAACGGCGGCAACGGCGGCAACCCGGGCACCGGTGGCCCCGGCGGCATCGGCGGCAAGGCCGGCGAGGGCACCAACGGCGTCGACGGCCTGAACGGCAATGCCGGCACGGTAGCGACCTCGGGCGGCAACGGCGGCGACGGTGCGGCGGGCTTCAACGCCACGACTCCGGGTGCGACCGGCGGCAAGGGCGGCTTCGGCGGCAATGGCGGAGCTGTCGGTAACGGCGGTAATGGCGGCATCGGTGGTAACGGCGCGGCCGGCACGGCCGGCACGGCCGGCGCCGACGGCACCTTCCCCAGTGGCAATGGCGCCGACGGCGGCGCCGGCGTGACCGGTGGCGCCGGTGGCGCCGGTGGTGCGGGCGGCAAGGGCGGCTCGACCTCGGGTAATGGCGGTAACGGCGCCGCGGGCGGTATCGGCGCCGCCGGTGGTGCCGGTGGTGCCGGTGGTAAGGGCGCCGACGGCGCTGCCGCGACGGATGCGGCGGCGGTCACCAACGGCGGTAACGGCGGCAAGGGCGGCGTCGCCGGCAGCGGCGGCGTCGGTGGCGTCGGTGGCGCGGGCGGCACGGCGACCAAGGGGACGGACGGCAACAACGGCAACGGCGGCAATGGTGGCGTCGGCGGCGCCTCCGGCACTGCTGGCAACGGTGGTAACGGTGGCGCGCCGAGCGCGACGTTCCCCGACGGCGGTAACGGCGGTAACGGTGGCGATCCGGGTGCGTCAGGCACCGGCGGCGCCGGTGGCGCTGCGGGCACCGGCGGTAAGGCCGGAACGGGTACCGCGGGCACCGCCGGCGCCAATGGCGCGGCGGCGACCACGGGCGGTAACGGTGGTGACGGTGCGGCGGGCTTCACCGCGACGGTCGCCGGCGGTGTTGGTGGTAAGGGCGGCGCTGGTGGTGACGGCGGAGCTGTCGGCAACGGTGGTGCCGGTGGTGTCGGTGGTAACGGTGCGGCGGGTACCAGTGGCACTGATGGTGCTGCGGGCGTCGCGCCGGGTGGCAACGGTGGCGATGGAACGGTCGGCCTGGCTGGTGGCGCTGGTGGCGCCGGTGGCGCGGGCGGCAAGGGCGGCGCGACCTCGGGTAACGGCGGCGCCGGCGGCGCCGGTGGTGTCGGTGCGCTGGGCGGCAACGGCGGTTCCGGTGGTGTCGGTGCGGTGGGCGCGGATGCGACCGGCGCGGCGGCGGCGGGCGCGGGTGGTAACGGCGGCAGCGGCGCTGCCGCGGGTGCCGGTGGCGCTGGTGGTGTCGGCGGCAACGGCG
>CAIRCP010000150.1 GCA_903877095.1 uncultured Actinomycetes bacterium
CACCCACGAGCAGCATCACGTCATCGAATCGGACCTGCCGATCCTCCCGCCCCAAAGCCACGCACCAGATTCTCCCGCGCACCAGTGCCAAAACCGTTCGGACGCGCGGCAACCCGGCGACTAAAACAGCAGCGTCCTAGAAGAACCCGACGGCTTTGTCGCTGTAGGACACCAGCAGGTTCTTGGTCTGCTGGTAGTGATCGAGCATCATCTTGTGGTTCTCCCGGCCGATCCCGGACTGTTTGTACCCGCCGAACGCGGCGTGTGCCGGGTACTGGTGGTAGCAGTTGGTCCACACCCGACCGGCCTTGATGTCACGACCGGCCCGGTAGGCCAGATTCCCGTTGCGGCTCCACACGCCCGCGCCCAAGCCGTAGAGCGTGTCGTTGGCGATCCGGATGGCGTCGTCGTAATCGGTGAACGACGTCACCGACACCACGGGCCCGAAGATCTCCTCCTGGAAGATCCGCATCGAGTTGTCGCCGGCGAAGATCGTCGGCTGCACGTAGTAGCCACCGGAGAGGTCGCCGCCCAGGTCGGTGCGCTCACCGCCGGTGATGACCTTCGCCCCCTCGCTGCGGCCGATCTCGATGTAGGACAGGATCTTTTCCAGCTGATCGTTGGAGGCCTGCGCGCCGATCATCGTCTCGGTGTCCAGCGGGTCGCCCTGGCGCACCGCCTTGGTGCGGATCGCGGCCATCGCCACGAACTCGTCGTAGATGTCGGACTGGATCAGCGAGCGCGACGGACACGTACACACCTCGCCCTGGTTGAGGGCGAACATCGTGAAGCCCTCCAGCGCCTTGTCCTGAAAATCGTCGTTGGCCGCCATGACGTCGGAGAAGAAGATGTTCGGACTCTTTCCGCCGAGTTCCAGTGTCACGGGGATGAGGTTCTGGCTGGCGTACTGCATGATCAACCGGCCGGTGGTGGTCTCACCGGTGAAGGCGATCTTGGCTATCCGGTTGCTCGACGCCAGCGGCTTACCCGCCTCGAAGCCAAATCCGTTGACCACGTTGAGAATTCCAGCCGGCAGCAGGTCGGCAATCAGTCCGATGAGGTACATCACCGAGGCCGGGGTCTGCTCGGCGGGCTTGAGGATGATCGCGTTGCCCGCGGCCAGAGCGGGGGCGAGCTTCCACACCGCCATCAGGATCGGGAAGTTCCACGGGATGATCTGGCCGACCACACCGAGCGGCTCGTGGAAGTGGTAGGCGACGGTGTCGTCGTCAATCTCGGAGATCGAGCCTTCCTGCGAACGGATCGCGGCCGCGAAATACCGAAAGTGGTCCACCGCCAACGGGATATCGGCATTGAGCGTCTCGCGCATCGGCTTGCCGTTGTCCCACGACTCGGCCAGCGCGATGGCCTCCAGATTGGCTTCGATGACGTCGGCGATCTTGTTCAGCACAACGGCCCGCTCGGCGACGGGCGTCTTGCCCCACGCCGGGGCGGCGGCGTGCGCGGCGTCGAGCGCCTTTTCGATATCGGCGTCGGTCGACCGGGCCACCTCGCAGAACACCTGGCCGTTGACCGGGGAGACGTTCTCGAAGTACTGACCGCCGGTCGGCTTCACCCATTCCCCGCCGATGAAGTTCTCATAGCGGGACTGGAAGGACATCAGCGAGCCCTCGGTTCCGGGCCTGGCGTAGACGGTCATAAGCACTCTCCTGCACGGTGATGGCGGCGATCTGTGTCGAGCGTCACTTCAACTTAGTCGCCGGAGGGCCGTGGCGGACGCTCGCCAGCGCAGGTGTCCCTTTTCCTGCACTTTCAGTGCCATATAGTGCACCGATGGACGGTGGAGCCGCCCGAACCCACGGCGGTGACGATCCCGCTTTGCCGGTGCCGGCGTGGATGCTGGCGGTGACGGCCATGTTCAGCGTGCAACTCGGCGCAGCCTTGTCGATGCCACTGATCTCCCGCGTCGGCTCCGCCGGCACGGCCTGGCTGCGACTGACCGCGGGCGCCCTGATCTTTCTGGTGATCGCCCGGCCGGCACTGCGCTCGGTGCAGCGCCGCGACATCCCGGCCCTGATCGCGCTGGGGGTCACCACCGGGTCGATGACGTGTCTGTTCCTGGCCTCCATCGAGCGCATTCCGCTGGGGACATCGGTGGCCATCGAATTCCTCGGGCCGCTGAGTGTCGCGGCGCTGCGCAGCGGGACCCGCCGGGCGTTGCCCTGGCCGGCCATCGCGCTGATGGGTGTGCTGCTGCTGACCGAACCGTGGCACGGGGCCGTCAATCTGGCCGGCATTTCTCTCGCCGCCGGATCAGCTGTCGCGTGGGCGATCTACATTCTGCTGACCCAGCACATCGGTGATCGCTTGAGCGGGCTGACCGGACTGAGCCTCACCATTCCCATCGCCGCTGCGACCGCCGCCGTCGTCGGCATACCGCAAGCGGCCGGCCGCATCACCGCCACGACCGTCGTCGCGGCGCTCGGCCTGGCGCTGCTTATGCCGGTATTGCCCTTCGCGCTGGAGATGACCGCGTTGCGGCATATGAATCACGCCGCGTTCGGGACGCTGATGGCCCTGGAACCGGCCATCGGCGTCGTCCTCGGGACGCTGGTGCTGCACCAGCGTCCGTCGTTGGTGCAGACGCTGGGCATCGTGATGGTCGTCGTTGCCGGGGCGGCGGCGCAAAGAAACGGCCGTCGGCAACCGGCCGGCGCCTACCTGACTCCCGAATGACCTCAGATGGCCGGCGTGGACGACCGCGTCGCCGACATGATGAACGTCGTCATGAACTCGATCAGCGCGTCGCGGTCGATGTCGAGGTCCCCGCGCAACCACATCGCCCCCAGATCGAGGCCCCCGCTCATGATCGTCAACGCCATCAGTCGGGAGTACTCCTCCGACGGCGCGTCGGCACCCAGCAGTGGGCGCCCGGACTGCATCACCAGGGCGAGGGCGGACACCAGTTCCTGCCGTTTGGCCCGCAGCGCCTCCGTAGCCTGCGACTCGATCAGGATCCGGCCGCGGCGCGGATCGACCGTGACGAAATCGACGGCGGCGGCCACGCATGCACTTAGCCGGGCGTTGGCTTCCGGCTCGGTGGTGGCAAACGCCAGCGAGATCGCGCCGGTGCCCTCGATGATGAGGTGGTCATAGAGCGCCATCAGCGCCTCGTCACAATCGTGGAATTGCTGGTAAAAGTACCTGTCATTGAGTCCGGCGGCGTTGCAGACCGCCTTCACTCCGAGCCCTTTGACCCCTTTGTCGGCGACGACGTCCAAAGTGGCGTCCAGCAACGCGGCGCGGCGCCGACTGAGCCGCTCCTCCTCGCTTGCTCCGCCGTAGGTCCGGCTCGCCTGGGTTGCCACTGGTGTGTCCTCTTGACAGATACAACGATTGTGGTGAAGCCTAGCACCAGAGTGTTATCTGGTGCTTTGCTTCACCACTTCTTTGGGAGGTGTTCGGGTGGCCGAACTTGTCGATCCCCCGCTGTTCCGGGAGTTCCCGTTCAACGTGTGGGTCCGCTTCCTGGCCCCCGGCAATATTCGCCCCACCGCCGAACAGCGCGACAGCTATCGGCGGTTCACTCAGATGGGCGATCCGTTGGCCGACGATCTGGTGGAGGCGTTCCGGCGGATGCCCGCCGGGGTCGGCCGAGCCCAGTTCGAGACCGCGATCGAGCGCGGAATCGGCGCGGTGGAGAGCCCGATGCCCGAATTGGTGGCTTTCTTCGAGCAGGTCGACAACCGGCCGTATTGGGTGGACCAGAAGAAACTGGACTACGCGGTGCGGGTCTCGGCGCGGGTCGGTTTGTTCCCGAGTCTGACTGCGCTGTCGATGTTTTCACTGATGGGCGGCTATCTCGCCTCGCGCGCCGACAAGACCCTGGTCGCGACCGGCGACCTGGAGGCCATGGCGCCCCGCCGGCTGGCCGAGACACTCAACTGGGTCGTCGACGTCACCGCCCCCGGGGCGCTGGACCGCTTCGACCGCGGCTTCACCAGCACCCTGCGGGTGCGAATGATGCATGCCATGGTCCGCGCCGGGATGGCGCGGCGTCCGGACTGGGATTTCCAGGACTGGGACTATCCGGTTAACCAGTCGACGATGGCCGGGACGCTGATGCTGTTCTCCCTCGGCAACGTGCTGGGGTCGCAGGCCCTTGGAGTTCAGTTCAGCCGCAAGGACAAAGAGGCCCTCTACCACTTCTGGCGGTACGTCGGCTTCCTGCTGGGCCTCGACCCGCAGCTGTTGCCGGCCGACGAAGCCGACACCTGGCGGCTGCTGTGGCTGCAGGCCGACTACGAGTTCCGCCCCGACGCGGACTCCCTGCGCCTGGGCCAGGCGTTGAAGTCGGCATTGGGCCCGCTGGCCATCGGCAGCAGCCCGAATCCCGCGGCCGCGGTGGGCCGCACGCTGGCCACCGAAATCCTCTGCGCCTACAGCAGATTGATTCTCGGTTCGGCGAACGCCGACGCCCTGGAACTGCCCGACAACAAGGCGGCGCAGGTGGCGGTGGCCGGCCTTGCGGCCACTAACTTCGCGGCTCGCTACCCCATGCGGATCGTGCCCGGCCTTGATCGGGTGTTCGAGGCAGTGGGCCGCTACACCATCGAGAAGTTCGCCAGGCAGTCGTTGAGCCTGCATCGGGGCGACCGCAAGTACAGCCGCCACGACGCACTCGGCCGTCGGACTATTTCTGCCGCAACGGAACCGGCTGCTGCTGGGTGATGCAGTGGATGCCGCCGCCGCGCGCGAAGAGGGGACGCGCGTCGACGGTGACGACGGTGCGACCGGGGTACTGCTCGGCGAGGATCGCAGCCGCGTTCTTGTCGTTGACGTCGTTGAAACCACAGGCGATGACGCCGCCGTTGACCACGAGGTGGTTGATGTAGCTGTAGTCCACGAAGCCCTCGTCGTCGGTCAACGTTGCCGGAGCTGGCACGTCGATGATCTCCCAGCTTCGCCCGGCGGCGTCGTGCGTGCCCTCGAGGGCCGCGCGGATCTCGCGGGACACAGCGAAGTCCGGGTGTGACTCATCCTGCTGGCTGTGCAGCAGCAGGCGTCCCGGCGCGGTTATCGCAGCGACGATGTCGACGTGGCCGCGGGTGCCGAATCTTTCGAAGTCCCGGGTCAGTCCGCCGGGCAGCCACACCGCGTGGGTCGCGCCGATGGTGCGGGCCATTTCCGCCTCCACCTCGGCTTTGCTCATTCCCGGGTTGCGGCCGGGGTCGAGTTGAACCGTCTCGGTGAGCAGGACGGTGCCCTCACCATCCACATGGATGCCGCCGCCCTCGTTGACCAGATCCGAACTGATCACCGGCACACCGGCCGCCTGGGCGATGAACCGGCCGATCTGCGCGTCGAGGTCCCACCGCGCCCAGTCCTGGGCGCCCCAGCCGTTGAAGACCCAGTCCACCGCGGCGACCGACCCGTCGGCGGTGTGCACGAACGTCGGACCTATGTCGCGCATCCAGGCGTCGTTGAGCGGAGCCTCGATGATGTCGATCTCGGCGGAGACGTAGCGGTCGGCGATGGCGCGTTCTGCCGGATGAACCACCATGGTGACGGGTTCGAACTGCGCGATCGCGTGCGCCACTGCGGCCCAGGTGGATCGCGCCTCGTGGCGCTCCTCCTCGGAATCGCCGAGGGTGTAGCCGGTGCACGGGAACGCCATCCAGATACGTTCCTGGGCAAAGGTTTCGGCGGGCATCAGGTACGCGGGACTGCTATTCATCTCAACCTCTCACAGGGGTGGCGTGCGCGGGGGCGCAACTCGTCGGGCGCCGGTGGCCTCGAATGCCGCGGCGTAGGACAGGATCTTGGTGTCGTCGTAGGCATGGCCGGCGAAGGTCAGCCCCACCGGCATGCCGATATCGGCCATCAGACCCATCGGCACGGTGACGGTGGGGATTCCCAGATGGCGGGGAACGAGATTGCCGTTGGCCACCCACACGCCGTTGCGCCAGCCGAGGTCGGCGGAAGCGGGGTTGACGTCCATGTCGGCGGGGCCGACGTCGGCGACCGTCGGGAAGATCACCGCGTCCAGGCCGCGGCGGTGCATCCACTTCTCGAAGTCGGTCTTGCGGGTCTGCTCGAGTCCGCGCATCCCCTCCTCGATGTGCGGGATGTCGAGGAACGACGCGATCGGGTGCTCCCGGATGAACGCCGGGTAGTCGTTGATGTCGTCGTCGAACCCTTGGGTGCGATCGGGCAGCGCACCCGGTGGATGGACCCAGATCAAGCTGCCGTCCACGGCGGCCAGGTCGGGAATCGCCGGATCGCCGTTGGCGCGCAGGAAGTCGTCCCACGACCACGCCGACAGGTCGAGGATCTCCCGGTCGAGGAACTCGTTGCTCACCAGGCCGCGGGTCTTGATCGACGGCGCTCCGGCGCGGTCGCCCTCGTAGTTCGACACCACCGGGAAGTCGACCAGCACGATGTCGGCGCCGGCGGCGATCAGGTCAGCCGAGGCGACCTGGAAGAGGTCGATGACGGACTGCCGGGTCTCGATCCGCTGGCCGGTGGCTCCACCGATGCCCAGCCCCTCACCGACTCCGGCCTCGGGGTCTGCATTGACATACATGCGTGGCACACCGAATCGCTTGCCGGACAAAGTTTTCCGGGCAGCGTCGCGATCCGGGGGCAGCAGCGCCCGGTAGGACGGCGGCCGCACGGCCGACGCGCGGGGAATCCTGATCCAGGGCTGCATCCGCCACAGGTCCCCGCGGGGTTTGTCGTCGTCGGCGACGATGACGTCGAGCACCTCGGCCATATCGGCCATCGTCCGGGTATGCGGCACAACGACATCCATCGTGGGCACCAGCGGCCAATTGCCCCGCACCGAGATCACCCCCCGCGACGGGGTGTAGGCGCACAGCGCGTTGTTGGTAGCCGGGGCCCGGCCGCTGGACCAGGTCTCCTCCCCCAGCCCGAAGGCGGCAAAGCTGGCCGCGGTGGCGGTGCCGGAGCCGTTCGAGGAGCCCGACCCGAATGCAGAGGTCAAATACTCTGCGCTATAGGGACTTTCAGCACGTCCGTACAGACCTCGCTGCATACCGCCATTGGCCATCGGGGGCATGTTGGTCAGGCCGATCAGGACCGCACCGCCGCGACGGAGTTGTTCGATGGCGAAGGCGTCCTTCTGGGCGATGAGCGTGGCGAACGCATGCGAGCCGGAGGCCGCGGTGAGCCCCGTTGCCAGGTAGCTGTCCTTCGCGGTGTAGGGGATCCCGTCCAGCGGGCCCAGCAATTCACCGCGTGAGCGCCGGCCGTCGGATGCCTGCGCCTCGGCAAGGGCGTCGTCGTTGAACACCACGATCGAGTTCAGCATCGGGCCGTTGCGGTCGTAGGCCTCGATGCGTTTCAGGTAGGCCTCGACGAGTTGCACACTGGTGACGCGGCCGTCTTCCAGCGCGCGGCGAATGTCGGCGATGCCGGCCTCGGTGACCTCGAAAGTATTCACGCCCACCTCCGCACCGAATCATTCCATCCGAGCGACAAGCCGGCCCCCGGATCGAACGACCCGGGGCCGGCAAGTTCACGCGGACTATTCGGATTCGCCGAGGATCTGATAGATCTCGCGGCGGGCGTTGTTGACGATGTCGATGATCCGCTGCTGCTGCTCGGGGCCGGCGGCATGGGCAGACTGCGCGACGGCGCCGAAGAGTTGCCCGACGGCGGTGCGCAGATTCTGCTCGGCCGGGTCGACCCCTTCGGCGATCTCGTCCCACGGCAGGGTTTCGACCTTCTCGGCCACACCGCGGCCTTCTTCGGTCAGCTCGAACAGCTTTTTCTTTCCGTCGGCTTCGGCATGGGTGATCAGCCCCTCGTCAACGAGCAATTGGAGGGTCGGATAGACCGAACCGGGGCTCGGCTTCCAGGTTCCGCTACTGCGCTCGGCGATCTCCTGGATCATCTCGTATCCGTGCATCGGGCGTTCCGCCAGCAGCGCAAGGATGGCGATGCGGATGTCACCGCGTCGACCGCGGCCGTGACCGTGGCTCCTTCTGCCGCCGGGCCGTCCCGGCCCGAAGCCGAACCCGGGGCCGAATCCCGGCCCGAATCCGCCGCGCGGGCCGAAGCCGAACGGGCCGCCGGTCATCGCGTGGTGCCGCAGGTGATCACGGAAATGATTGTGCATCTCCCGGCGGGGATGTTCGTGCTGATGCGCGCCCGGACCGAAACCGAATCCGGCGGACATGAATGGTGGTTCCATCGTCGTTCTTCCTTCTTGTTGGGACGTGCGGATCGCACTTCCGATACGTTGACGATATATCGCGATGTGTCGGTGCGCAACGATCGGAGCTCGGCTGGGGGCGAACGCCCGGGTCGTCGGCCGCCGCTTTAAGCTCGGGCACGTGGAACTCAACGGAGCAAGTGCAATCGTCACCGGCGGCGCATCGGGTATCGGCGCCGCCACCGCGCGCCAGTTGGCCGATCTCGGCGCCCACGTCGTCATCGCCGACATGCAGGCCGAGCGCGGGCAAGCGCTCGCGAGTGAGATCGGCGGGGTGTTCGTCCCGGTCGACGTGACCAAGACCGAGCAGATCGAGGATGCCGTCAACACCGCGATGGACCTGGGTCCCCTTCGCGCCCTGGTCAATTCGGCCGGCGTCGGCTGGGCACAGCGCACCATCGGCAAGGACGGGGAGTTCGCCTCGGCGCACAACCTCGACGCTTACCGCAAGGTCATCGCGATCAACCTGGTCGGCACCTTCGATTGCATCCGCCTGGCAGCCACCGCAATGAGCCGGCTTGAGCCCACCTCGACCGGTGAGCGCGGCGCAATCGTGAACATGACCAGCGTGGCCGCGTTCGACGGCCAGATCGGCCAGGCGGCGTACTCGTCGTCCAAGGGCGGCGTAGTCGGGTTGACGCTCCCGGTGGCCCGCGACCTCGCCGCGGTGGGGATCCGGGTCAACACCGTGGCCCCGGGCCTGATCGACACCCCGATCTACGGCGAAGGTGAAGCCTCCGAGGCGTTTAAGGCCAAGCTCGGCCAGTCGGTGCTGTTCCCGCACCGCCTGGGCAAGCCGGAGGAATTGGCCTCGATGGTCATCGAGCTGATCACCAACTCCTACATGAACGCCGAAGTCGTCCGCGTCGACGGCGGAATCCGGATGCCGCCGAAGTAGAGCCGCCTCTGCCCGCCCGCGCAGATGAGACCTCAGCGGGTGACGACCAACTTCAGCGCCGGTTCCAGCCAGTGCGCGCCGGCATCGTCCCACCCGACAATGGTGGTAGGCACGGCCAGTGGATCAATCCGGCCGGCGCCGACCAGATCGAGTGCCTCGGGTAGGTAGCGCCGGGAGTCCGCACGCGAGGTGTGGAAAGTGATTCCGCGGGTGTACATCTCAAGCAACGGCAACGGGGTTCCAGATCCGAAATGGATCGTCACCGGGGTCAGTCGCCCGTAGGCATCGGTGGAGCGGATGGCGCAATGCAGCCCGTCGGTCTGCAACGAGCCGGCGACGACGATCGGGGCCCGATCGAGCCGTCGGGGAAACTCCCCGCCCAGATCGGTCACCTCAGCCCCCAGATCTGAAGCCGCGGCCAGGCGCTGAGAATCACTGTCGGCGTAGCGGATTCGCCCGGCGCCCAACGCCTTCGCGCACAGGATCGCGTACAAACTGATCGAGGGGGCATCGCCAACGACGATCAACACGTCAGCGCCCGGCCTTTCCCGAAGGCCGTCAACGACGGTGCGGTAAGCGTCGATGAGGTTGTCGGTGGTGGTCGCCAGCGCGACATCGCTGATCGACTCCGGTGCGGCCAGCAGCATGTGGTCGGCGGCCGGCACCAGAAGCAGGTCGGCCATTCCACCACCGTGACCGCCACCGGACTCGCCGAAACCGAACGCCGCCCCGGCGCGGGCCTGGTTGGGTTCACAAGCGGCATAGTGCCGTTCGTTGCACGGCGTACACGTTCCGCACGACACCTGGAACGGGACGGCAACCCGTTGACCCGGCTTGAACCGTGTGACGCCCGCGCCGACGTCGAGAACTTCCGCCGCGATCTCGTGTCCCACCGGGAACGGTCCCGGGAAGATGCCGAAAGCCGCCATCGCGATGTCGAGATCGCAGCGGGAGACCGCCAGCGGCCGAACGACCGCCTGCCCGGGCCCTGGTACCGGGTCCGGGGCGTCCTGCCATTCGAGCTTGCCCGGTTCGGTGAAGACCAATTGCTTCATGGCGTTCCGCCTTGAGGCTGGGCCGGGTCGATCAGATGCAAGGCGGCGAGCCGGCCTTGGCGGAGGAACTCGATGACCTCCGCTGCAGTGGCCCGGATCTGTTTCTGTGTGCCACGTTCGGGTCCCAGAAGTGCGGTCACCGCGGCGCTCAGGACACCGAGGGGATCATCGGCGGCGACCGGCACCGGAGCGGGCCCGATCAGCGACATCGCGATACCGGTGATGAGGCCGTGCAGCGCGAACGTCTGGTCGGCGACGTTCCAGTCACTTCGGGCCAGCCCATTGCGGCGCCAGACCGGGAGGACTGCATCGAGCACCGCACCCGGTCCCAGCGCATCGTGCAGCGCAACGGAGCGGGGATGACGGGTGAGGACGCCGAGTAGGTCTTCATCATGGCGCTGCAACGCCGCGACGAGAGGCTTACTGGTGGCGATCTGGAGCATCAACGGGCAGAACCGGGAGGGGCGGGCGAGGTCTGGCTCGTCGGTCAGCGTCTGGATCAAGTCGTCGATGAGGCTGAGGAAACCGCGCCCGATGAGGCCGACCAGGAGGTCTTCCTTCGTCGGCCAATACAGGTACACGGTGCCTTTTCCGACGTGTGCCCGCTGCGCGACGTCGGCGACGGTGAACCCTTTGGCTCCTCGGCCGATCAGGAGATCGCCGGCCGCTTCCAGCAGCCGGGCCGCCTTGGCCGAATGCTCTTCGGGCAGTGAACCCACCGATGCGCTCATCGCTGCGACTATATCGAGCCGGACCCCGTCGGCGATAGAGAAACTGACCATATTGGTCGTTTGGTCAGTTTGTGCCTATCATTGCGCTCATGAGCGATCTCATCGAGCAGTCCGAACGCGTACAGGCGATGAGACGAGCCATCTTCACGGTGGCCGATCACCTGGACCCGATTGCCGATCTGTGCAAGCCCTACGTCGACGGGGTGGATAACCTCCCGCGCGACGGACGTTTCTTACTCGTTGGGAACCACACGAGCTTCGGCATGGCCGAGATCGTCCT
The DNA here is from genome assembly GCA_903877095.1 of uncultured Actinomycetes bacterium. GTDB lineage: Bacteria > Actinomycetota > Actinomycetes > Mycobacteriales > Mycobacteriaceae > Mycobacterium. The sequence goes on from CAIRCP010000150.1 coordinate 11,165, forward strand.
GATCCCTTATTTCGTGCACCGCGAACTCGGCGTGCGCGTGCGGGGATTGGCCAACCGCGGTCTGGCCGACCAGCGTGGCCTGTCGGCGGACCTGCTGGCAGCGGCCGGCGCGGTGGTCGGCAACCAGGAGAACGGCGCCGCATTGATGCGCCACGGCGAAACCCTGCTGGTGTTCCCAGGCGGGGGCCGGGAGATGCCGAAGTTCAAAGGCGAGGATTACCAACTGTTTTGGGAGGGCCGAAGCGGATTCGCGCGACTGGCCATCGCCCACGATTACCCGATCATCCCCGTCGGCCTGGTCGGCGGGGACGAGGTTTATCACAGCCTCGTCGAACGCGACAGCGCGTGGGGGCGGGCTGGGCGGCTGGTCACCAAACATGTTCTGCGCCAACCTGAAGCAAACATCCCGCTCATCCGAGGGCTGGGTCCGACGCTGATCCCACGCCCGCAACGGATGTATCTGCGCTTCGGCACGCCGATCGGAACACGCCGGCCGGCAGGCATGCCGGCGCACGTATGGGAAACCACCGTCAAGGAACGCGCCCAAGGCGCGCTCGAGGATGCTTTGTCAGATCTTCGGAAACTGCGGGAAACAGACCCGTTTCGTAATCTGAATCCGCTCGGCTGGCCCCGCGCCCTGCCCAGCCAGAGATCGGCCGGCTAAGGCGCGGGATCTACCGGGCCTCAGTATTTGTGGCAGTCGTTCACAGCTCTGCCGATAGGACCTGTCGACGAGTTCATGATGTCATCGCTGATACCCGACCACTGATCTTTGCCGAGGGTCTGCTCCAACGTAGTCACCAGCTGCTGACGCTGGCCCGGAGGAGCGACCAGGACCACATCAAGACCGGCCCGCAACTCTTGTTCCAGCTTCGGATCGCTGTTGATCTTCCCCCAGATCATGGGGTCGTTCTGCTGGATCGACGACATCACCTGCTGCTCAGAGCAGGTCGTGGTGTTCAGGTCGTCGGCAGATGCCGGCCCTGCTACCGCGATGGCAATACCGGCAAGCCCAGCCGCCACGCCCAACTTCGAAAGCCCGCTCAATAAAGTCATGCCGGAAATCCTATACGGGGACTCGACTACCGGCCCTGTGCCGCCCACCACAGAGCGGCCGCCCCCACCGCCTCGACGATGAAGTAGAACCAGTTCGGGTAGAACGCCTTCGGCCAGTCGATGGCCCCGGAGACCAGTCGCCCGAACGCTCGGATACCGCAGGACGTCGATCGAGAGCATCGCCCGTCGCGCGAACGTGTCGAGGGCGACGGTCTACGCCCACTGGACCGGCAAAGAGGAACTGTTCCGCGCCCTGGTGTCGCGTTTGCACGATGAGCATGTCGCGGCGATGCAGGCTGCCGCTGACGATCCCGACCTGGACATCGAGAACCGAATCACACAACTGCTGCGCGCACAGTTCCTTCAGTTCGTCCAACTGACCTCGAACTCCCCCTACGCCGCCGAACTGTATGACAGCCACGGCACACTGTGCGGCGACATCGCTCGCAGCGCCAATGAGCGTGCGGAGAAGATTCTGATCACCGCGCTGAAGCGGGCCATCAAAACCGGCGAGATCGACCTCACCGCATCGGGACTCACCGTCGCGCAACTGGCCGGCGTCCTCACCGACTGCGCGCACGGAGCCAAGGGCGAAGACCCGGCGGCTGCGACTCCCGCCGACTTCGCGACTCGACTCTCCCACAGTGTGCGGGTGATCATCGCCGGGGCGGGATCGTCGAAGTCCCGGTGAGCGGCTGCTACCCGACCGTCGATACCCGGCCGAACCGGCTCATCGCGCACCAGTAAAGGTCCCGGCCCCAACCCGGGGAAGGGAAAACGACTCCCTGCGTCATCCCGCCGATCCGCGCGCGCCCCTTCTCTTCTCCGGACTCGATATCGAGCACCACAACGTGCTCCCCGCCGCGGCCGAAGTCATTGGTGACGATCTCCCCGGTGTCCGGCATACAGATCATGTGACTGGCCGCGCCGAAGCCGTCTTTTCGCCACAGCCCGGTGAGCCCCCGGCCGCCGGCGTCGAAGGACCAGGCCCGCAATACACGATTTGCCGAGTCGTAGCCGACCACAATGCGTCGGGACTCGTCGACCAGGGGCGGGTTGGTCACCGTGCCGCCGGGGATGCCGCAGACATCGACGGTCTCAAAGTTGTTGCTGTCACCCAGATCGACCCGGATCAGGCGGTTCGGGGTGCGGCTGACTCCCCGGCCGATCATTGAGGTCCGGTACCGGTGCTTGCCGTTGTCCATGAACCAGGCCTGCCCCAGCCCCAGGACCACGTCCCAGCCGTAGGTCTGCGCCGTGCCGGAGGCGTAGTCGTAGCGCCAGTCCTGGTCGAGGACAAGGGTTGCGGCGGCGTCGTCCCAGTGGAAGCGGAAAATGCTCTGCACGCCAACCACATAGAGCGTGTTGCCCGCCGCGCTCAGCCGGGCGATCACCGGTTCCGGGCATTCGACGTCCGCGCAGGCGAACCCCAGCGGATCCGGTCGCAGGACCGACAGCCGTGCCCGGCTGCTGTCCGAGATGTTCTTGGTCACCAGCAGCCCGTTGTCCAGCACGACGAAGCTGTTGTAGGGCAGGTTCAGTGGCAGCCGGAGAGCCTCTTTCACGCTGCAGTCCCGCGCCAGGCGATGCGCCCAGCGTCCGTACACGACGTACAGGTCACCGTTCGCGTGCAGCGCCATCCCGCCGGGCCACATCGGACCGCCGGGCAGCAGCGGCGACTTCGCCTGTGGCGCAAGGGTCACCGGATCAATCAGCGACACCCGGCACGATGTCGGCAGGCCCAACTGCCCCCGGATCGCCGAGTGGGTCAGCAGATAGACCTCACCGGGAGCCCCCAGCACGGTCATCGTGGACATGAATCGCGTCACCGCGGTGGCCTGCAGACGCTCTCCGGGCCGCAGCCCCAGCCCCACTCCCCCATTCGGCACCTGCAGGCGGCGGGGTCCGCCGTCCTCGGCCGGCCATGGCGTGTTCAGATAACCCGCTCCTGGCATGTGCATGGGTTTCCTTTTCCGACCGTTGGCAGCCCGGTCAATCACGACCGAGATCCCCGCCAGGCACTCCTCGATACGGTCTAACAGCAGTTGGGGTCCAGTGCCGTGCAGAGTGCCTGCAGGGCCTCGGGCCGCACCCGATGGAAGACGTTCATGCCCCGCCGTTCGGAGAGCACCAGTCCCGCTTTGCGGAGTTGGGTGAGGTGGTGGCTGACCGTGGACTCGGTGAGGCCCAGCACCGTCGCCAACTGACCGGAGACCTCTTCGCCGCCCGGTGAGCTGAACAGATGCGAAACGATCTTGACCCGCGCCGGATCGGCCAAAGCCTTGAGCCGCAAAGCGATCTGCAGTGCGTCGTCGTCACTCATCGGACCGGACGCCACGGGGGCGCAGCACACCGGCGCGGTGGTGTCGATGACCGGCAGGGCTTTGGGCATGACGTCCAGAGTGCCAGAGACATTGACATATATCAAAGCGGTCGGCATGCTTGGGCTTGCTCGACAGTTCGATATATGTCCCAGAAATCTGGAAGGGTCGCCATGTCCCGCGTACAACTCGCACTCAACGTCGATGACCTCGACGCCGCAATCGCGTTCTACTCCAAGCTGTTCGGCACCGAGCCCGCGAAGGTCAAGCCCGGTTACGCCAACTTCGCCATCGCCAGCCCGCCGCTGAAGCTGGTGCTGCTGGAGAACCCCGGTCAGGGCGGCACCCTCAACCACCTCGGTGTCGAGGTGGAATCCAGCAACGTCGTGCACTCCGAGATCGCCCGACTGACGGAGCAGGGCATGTTCACCGAGGAAGAGATCGGCACCACCTGTTGCTTCGCCACCCAGGACAAGGTGTGGGTCACCGGTCCCGGCGGGGAACGCTGGGAGGTCTATACCGTGCTGGCCGATTCGGAGACGTTCTTCGGAACGATCCCCGTCGAAGCCGTCGGCAGCACCCCGGGCGGGTGCTGCGGATAGTGACGTCGACATCGCAGACCGAACACCTCACCGCACGACTGTCAACCCTTGACCGACTGCTGCCCGTGTGGATCGCGGCAGCGATGGGAATCGGCTTGCTACTGGGCCGGCTCGTCCCCGGGTTGGGTAAAGCACTCAGCGCGGTGCAGGTCGACGGCGTCTCACTGCCGATCGCGATCGGGTTGCTGGTGATGATGTATCCCGTACTGGCCAAGGTCCGCTACGACAAGCTCGACACCGTCACCCGGGACCGAAAGCTGTTGTTCAGCGCCCTGTTTCTGGTGTGGGTCGTCGGCCCGGCGCTGATGTTCACCCTGGCCTGGCTGTTCCTCCCGGACCTACCGGACTACCGGACCGGGATCATCATCGTCGGCCTTGCCCCCTGCATCGCGATGGTGATCATCTGGAACGACCTGGCCCGCGGCGACCGCGAGGCGGCCGCAGTGCTGGTCGCCATCAACTCGGTGATTCAGGTGTTGTTCTTCGCCGTCCTCGCGTGGTTCTACCTCTCCGCGCTGCCCGGCTGGCTGGGCATGAAGCAGACCGGAATCTCCTTCTCCACCTGGCAGATCGCCAAGTCGGTGTTGATCTTCCTCGGCATCCCCTTGGTCGCCGGTTACCTGACCCGCCGTTACGGCGAAAAGGTAAGGGGCCGAGAGTGGTACGAGAAGAGCTTTCTTCCCAGGATTGGCCCGTGGGCCCTCTATGGGCTGCTGTTCACGATCGTGATCCTGTTCGCTCTCCAGGGAAAGCAGATCACGTCGCGTCCGCTGGATGTGGTTCGCATCGCGCTACCTCTGCTGGCCTACTTCGCGATCATGTGGACCAGTGGCTACCTGGTGGGCGCGGCACTGAAATTGGGCTACCCGCGCACCACCACACTGGCGTTCACCTCTGCGGGCAACAACTTCGAACTGGCGATCGCGGTGGCGATCGCGACCTTCGGGGTCACCTCAGGCCAGGCACTGGCCGGCGTCGTCGGACCCCTGATCGAAGTGCCCGTCCTCGTCGGTCTGGTCTACGTCTCGCTGGCCCTGGCCCACCGATTCCCCGCCGTCACAAAGGAACATTCATGAGTAATCCCATTCCCAGCGTGTTGTTCGTCTGCGTGCACAATGCGGGCCGCTCACAGATGGCCGCCGGCTTGCTGCAAGACCTCGCCGGCGACCGCATCGAGGTTCGGTCCGCCGGAACCCAACCCAGAGATCAGATCAATCCGGCCGCCGCAGAGGCCATGGCCGAGATCGGCATCGACATCACCGCCGCGAAGCCAAAGATATTGACCGACAACGCCGTTGAGACGAGCGACGTCGTCATCACCATGGGCTGCGGTGACACCTGCCCCTACTACCCCGGCGTCTCCTACCGCGACTGGAAACTCGACGACCCCGCCGGACAACCGATCGAGGTGGTTCGGCGCATCCGCGACGAGATCACCCAGAAGGTAAGGGATCTCGTCGCCGAACTCCTACCGGAGTGAGCTATTCGAGCAATCTCTTGGGGTGCATGCCGTCGACCTGGCCGATGAACGGTGGGTGGATGCTGTCGCCGAGCATGCGCCGGATGTCCTCGGAGACCGCCCGCACCGTGTCGCGGGTCATCGAGAGTGTGAACTCCTCCTGGGGGGCGGGCCCACGGCTCGCAGTACTGGGCGGTGACGGCAAGGCGCGCCCACTGCGAATTCAGAAAGCGACGGATCGTCGATGCTCACCCGGGCTCCTTCGACGTTGGACGAACATCAGCGGGTCCCGCTGACCGAACTGTTACTCAGACTAAGGCCGATAACGGAACACCGGGCCGTAGCATTGTCGGCGTTTGGCTGAGTCGCACTTGGCTGAGTCGCACTTGGCAGCGTCCCACTTGGCTACGTCCCACATGGGGGTTTGGTGATGGATTACAACTGGCTCAACCCGAAGGTCCAGGCGCGGCCTGTCGGCGAGAAGGGCTGGGGCTCGTTCGCGGTGGAGCCGGTCGAGGCCGGCGAGACGGTCGCCGCGTTCGGTGGGTATGTCGTCGACGGCGCCACCCTGGCAGTGTTCAACGCCGACCGGCAAAGCCGCGCTATTCAGGTGGATTCGGACCTGTACCTGGTGTCGGGCGAGACGCCGGAGCCGGGCGACATGCTCAACCACTCCTGCGAACCGAACTGCGGCCTGCTCGGGCAGATGCTGCTGGTCGCCATGCGCGATATCGCGCCCGGCGAGGAACTGGTCTTCGACTATGCGATGTGCGATGCGAGTGACTACGACGAGTTCCGTTGCTTCTGCGGACAGCCGACCTGCCGGGGCATCGTCACCGGGTCGGACTGGCGCGACCCCGGCCTTCAAGAGAAGTACGCCGGCTGGTTCTCTCCCTACCTGGTCCGGCGCATCGCCGCGCTGCCATCCCGCTTCGACCGCTGAGCCCGGTTCAACCGCGCGCCCTGTCGGGGCTGCGCGCCTTGCGGCACGCCTCCGAGCAGTACCGCACGTTGTCCCAGTCCCGCGCCCACTTCTTGCGCCACTCGAACGGCCGCTCGCAACGGTCGCAGATCTTCGGCGGATGGCCGTTCTTGGTGCGCGGCACGGCGGACACAGCGCCGACTGTATCGCCGCAAAGCCATCGGCGATGCTGCACGCGACCGCGTCGTGCAAAGCGGGTTACCGCGACATGGGGTGCCTCTATCCTCTGCACATGAGCCCGTTATTCGACCGGACCCGGACACCGGAGCAACGCCGCCAGGCCGTATCCAACCTGTTCGACTTCTTCGTCAAAGGCGGCATTGCCGACACCAGCCGGATGCCGTCAGACATCATCGACCAGAGCCACAAGGCCACGCTGCACCGCTATCTGCCGGTCGACGGGGTGCCGCTGACCGGTGACCCCATCCTGCTCGTGCCGCCGCTGGGGTCCCAGGCGATCTGCTTCGACCTGCGGCGCGGCTGCTCGCTGGTCGAGCACCTGCTGACCCAGGGCCGCCCGACCTACCTGGTGGACTACGGCGAGATCAGCCTCAAGGACCGCAACCTGGGGATCGAATTCTGGGTGTCCGAGGTGGTGCCCAATGCCGTCCGGAAGGTGTCCGAGGACGCCGGCGGCAAACCGGTGCATCTCATCGGCTGGTGCCTGGGCGGCCTGATCGCGCTGCTGACCACGGCCGCCTACTCCGAGCTGCCGATCAAGTCGGTCGCGATGGTCGCCAGCCCCGTCGACCTGAGCAAGCACAAGATGATTGCGCCGTTGCGCACGGCCGGGAAATACACCGGGGGCCGGATCATCGGCGGCACCCTCAAAGCCCTGGGTGGGATGCCGGCCGCGATCGTCGGGCCCGCGTTCAAGGCAACGTCGCTGACGACCTACATCAAGAAGCCGATCACCATGTTCAAGCGCCGCGACGACCGCGAGTTCCTGGGCCATGTCGAGGCCGTCGACGGCTTGATGAACAGCATGCTGGCCTACCCCGGGCGCGCGACGTTGCAGGTCTACCAGCGACTGGTCCAGCAGAACGACCTGGCCGACGGCGTCATCCAGGGCCCCAACAAGCTCGTCAAACTGTCCGACATCACCGTGCCGGTGATGAACATCGCCGGGACCACCGACGTGCTGGTTCCGGTCGACGTCGCGCACCACGTCGGCCAGTTGCTGCCCAACTCACCGACGGTCCGGATGGAGACGGCGCCGGGCGGGCACCTCGGCGTGCTGACCGGACGGTCGTCCCCGGCGACGACCTGGGCCATGATCGACGATTTCCTGGCCAAGCAGTACGCCTGACGGCTTAACGCCGTGGAGTGACTTCGTACAGCTCCAGTGGCAGGCCGTCGGGATCGGCGAAGAAGGTGAAACGCCGGCCGGTGTATTCGTCGACGCGGACGTCCTCGACCGCGACGCCGTTGGACGTCAGATGCTCGGTCCAGGCGTCGAGGTCGTCGACGGCGAACGCGAGGTGACGCAGCCCCTGGGCTTCGGGGCGGCTGGGGCGTTCCGGCGCGCCGGGGAAGGTGAACAGTTCGATCTGGGTGCCGTCCGGCAGAGCCAGATCCAGCTTCCAGGACTGGCGGTGCTCCCGGTAGTTCTCGTCGACCACCCGCAACCCGAGCACGTCGGTATAAAACGCTTTGGAGCGCGCGTAGTCCGAGCAGATGACCGCGACATGGTGGACGCAAAGGAACACCGGCTGATTCATGGGAGCCAGTGTGCCTGGACTTCGGCCCCAGCTGTCAGCGAAACGACCCAGCGGCAGGTACTCCGCGCGGCACAATGGCGACCATGGGTATGACGCCGCGTTCGGTGGCCGCTGCGATGACCGGTGCGGCGGCGATGCTGGCCGTAACGGCAAGTGTGGCAACGCCGGCGCGGGCTGACACCCCGGACGAGAAGTTCGTCAACGACATCAAGAACTCCAACTCGGTGGCGACGAACATCCCCGGGACCCCCGAGCGGTGGTTGGCCGCGGGGTACGCGTCGTGCGACCGCATCACCAGGACTACCGCCCAGGGTGTGCCCATCCGGGCTGCCATCAACAACGAAGTGATCGCCGCGACGACGTTCAATGTCATCCCTCGGCAGGACGCCGTCGCCCTGGTGACCTACGCGGTGCTGGACCTGTGCCCGCAGTTGATTCCTCAGCGTCCAGCGCCGGGCGATCCACCGCCGCCGCCGGCCGATCCGCCGCCGGCCGATCTGCCACCGGCCGGCTGAGCGCCTCAGGTCAGCACGGCCAGCAGGTCGCCGCCTTCCACCTGGGCAACCGGGGCCACTGCGATCCGTTGCACGGTCCCCCCTTTCGGAGCGGTGATGGCCGCTTCCATCTTCATCGCCTCGATGGTGGCCAGTGTCTGACCCGCGCTGACCACGTCTCCTTCGGAGACGGAGAGGGTGACGACGCCGGAGAACGGGGCGGCCAGATGGTCGGAGTTGGCCGGATCGGCTTTTTCGGCGGCCGGAATCGCCTCTCCCACAGCACGATCCCGCACCCGGATCGGCCGCAACTGCCCGTTGATGAGGCACATCACGGTGCGCATACCGCGCTCGTCGGGATCGGAGATGGCCTCCAGCCCGATGTGCAACTGCACACCGCGCCCGAGTTGGACCCGGTTCTCCTCGCCGCGGCGCAGTCCGTGGAAGAACTGGTTGGCGCTCAGTCTCGACGTGTCACCGTAGAGGGCACGGTGCGCCTCGAATTCCTTTGTCGGACCTGGGAATAGGAGCCTGTTCAGGGTGGCCTGCCGCTGCGGCCCGGGAGTGCCGAGTGCAGCTTCATCGTCGGCAGCCAGCCCCGGCGGCGGCTCGGCCGCCGGGCGCCCGGCCAGCGCCCGGGTACGCAGCGGCTCCGGCCAGCCGCCGGCGGGATCGCCCAATTCGCCTCGCAGGAAACCGATCACCGAGTCCGGAATGTCGAACCGGCCCGGGTCGGCGGCGAACTCCTCAGCCGAGACGCCGGTGCCGACGAGCGCCAGCGCAAGATCGCCGACCACCTTCGACGACGGCGTGACCTTCACCAGGCGGCCCAGGATCCGGTCCGCAGCCGCATAGTTCTCCTCGACATCCTCGAAGCGGTCGCCGAGACCGAGGGCGATCGCCTGCTGGCGAAGATTCGACAACTGGCCGCCGGGGATCTCATGGTGGTAGACGCGTCCGGTCGGTGCGGGCAAGCCGGAGTCGAAGGCGCCGTACACCTTTCGCAGCGTCTCCCAGTACGGTTCCAGATCGGTGACCTCGGTCAGCGACAATCCGGTGTCGCGGGGGGTGTGGGCGACGGCGGCAACGATCGCGCTCAGCGCCGGCTGGCTGGTGGTGCCGGACAACGGGGCGGCCGCGCCGTCCACGGCGTCGGCGCCGGCCTGCCAGGCGGCCAGATAGGTGGCCAGTTGGCCGCCCGGAGTGTCGTGGGTGTGGACGTGCACCGGCAACTCGAAGCGCGCCTTCAACGCCGAGACCAGCGTCGCCGCGGCTGGCGGCCGCAGCAGGCCCGCCATGTCCTTGATCGCCAGGATGTGCGCCCCCGCCGCGACGATCTCCTCGGCCAGCCGCAGGTAGTAGTCAAGGGTGTAGAGGTTCTCCGACGGATCGCCGAGATCGCCGGTGTAGCTCATGGCCACTTCGGCGACCGCGGTCCCGGTGGCCCGGACGGCGTCGATCGCGGGACGCATGGAGTCGACGTTGTTGAGCGCGTCGAAGATCCGGAAGATGTCGATGCCGGTGGCGGTGGCTTCGTCAACGAATGCGCTCGTGACCGATTCCGGGTAGGGGGTATAGCCGACGGTGTTACGTCCGCGCAGCAGCATCTGCAGGCAGATATTGGGAATGGCTTCCCGCAACGCTGCCAGGCGTTCCCAGGGGTCTTCCTTGAGGAACCGCAGCGCCACGTCGTAGGTGGCCCCGCCCCAGCATTCCACCGACAGCAGTTGCGGGGTCATCCGTGCGACGTAGGGGGCTGCCTGCAGTAATCCGTTGGTGCGCAACCGGGTTGCCAGCAGCGACTGGTGGGCGTCGCGGAATGTGGTGTCGGTGACGGCGAGTGCCGGCTGGTCGCGCAGTGACCGGGCGAAGCCCTCGGGTCCCAGTTCGTCGAGTCGTTGCTTCGAGCCGGGCGGGGGCGGCGAATCGAGATTGATGGCCGGCAGTTTGTCGTGGGCGTAGAGGTTGGTCCGCCGCGGGCCGTGCGGCTGATTGACGGTGACGTCGGCGAGGTAGTTGAGGATTCGGGTGCCGCGGTCGGCCGAGCCGCGGGCGGTCAGCAGGGCGGGTCGCTCGTCGATGAACGAGGTGGTGACCCGGCCTGCGGCGAAGTCGGGATCATCCAGTACCGCCCGCAGGAAGCCGATGTTGGTCGCCACCCCGCGGATGCGGAACTCGGCGAGCCCGCGTCGGGCACGACGGACCGCGGTCCCGAAATCTGGACCGCGGCAGGTCATTTTGACCAGCATCGAGTCGAAATGGGCGCTCACCTCGGCACCCAGGTGTGATCCGCCGTCCAGTCGGATGCCGGCACCGCCCGGCGACCGGTAGGCGGTGATTCGTCCGGTGTCGGGCCGGAAGCCGTTGGCGGGGTCTTCAGTGGTGATCCGGCACTGCAGCGCCGCTCCCCTGGTGTAGATCGAGTCCTGTTGGAGCCCAAGCTCTTCCAGCGACTCGCCGCCGGCGATCCGCAGTTGTGCGGCTACCAGATCGATGTCGGTCACCTCTTCGGTGACGGTATGTTCCACCTGGATTCGCGGGTTCATCTCGATGAAGACATGCTCACCGCGCTCGTCGAGCAGGAACTCGACGGTGCCCGCTCCGCTGTAGCCGATCTGACGGGCGAAGGCGACGGCGTCTGCGCAGATCCTCATCCGCCGTTGGGGTTCCAGGTTCGGAGCCGGCGCCAGTTCGATCACCTTCTGGTGCCGGCGCTGGACACTGCAGTCCCGTTCGTAAAGGTGGACGACGTTGCCGTAGGTGTCGGCGAGGATCTGCACCTCGATGTGGCGTGGGTTGAGCACCGCCTGCTCCAGAAAGACCCGCGGGTCACCGAAGGCCGAGGCGGCCTCCCGGCTGGCCGCCTCGGCGGCGGCGGGCAGTTCGGCGGCCTCGGCCACACGACGCATACCCCGGCCACCGCCGCCGGCGACGGCTTTGACGAAAAGCGGGAACGACATTCCAGCCGCTGCCGCGACAAGGTCGTCGACCGAATCAGAGGGTGCCGAGGAGTCGAGCACCGGGAGTCCCGCCGCGCGGGCGGCTTCCACCGCTCTGGATTTGTTTCCGGCCAGTTGGAGGATGGCCGCGGGCGGCCCGACGAAGGTGATACCGGCCGCGGCGCAGGCCGCGGCGAGGTCTGGGTTCTCCGAGAGGAATCCATAGCCCGGGTAGATCGCGTCGGCACCGCAGCGCACCGCCGCGCCGACGATCGCTTCGACGGAGAGGTAGGCGCGGACCGGATGTCCCGGCTGGCCGATCTGGTAGGACTCGTCAGCCTTCGAACGGTGCAGCGAGTTTCGATCCTCGTAGGCGTACACCGCCGCTGTCCTGATGCCGAGTTCGTAGGCCGCCCGGAACGCACGGATGGCGATCTCTCCGCGGTTGGCGACGAGCAGCTTGGTGATCACCCGCCACCAGCCCGGGTCTTCGAACCGTTAATCGACATGTGGGGCATTCTCCCCTGATTTCAGGCGCAATCTAAAGGCGTTCTGGCAAAACTTTTTAGGGACACGTTAGTTCCGGAGCCGCTTCTCCTTAACTTCGATCCCTACAGTTGTCCTCATGTTGCTCGACGTGAGATGGCTGCAGTTCGTACTCAAGCGAACCGGCCGCAAGTAGCCCCCCACCCACCTATGACTACCGGCCACCGATGGATCATCGGTGGCCTTTTTGCCGGGTGACACCGCTCAGCACCCGCAGAGTTTCCGGGCCAGCGAGTCCCATGCGCGGGTCATGCCCTCCATGGTCTGACCCCGTGAATCCGCCTGGTAGGCAACATAATCCGCGTCCAACAAAGCCAGCAGCGCGTCGGCTTGAGCGTCGAGGTCGCCGGTGCTCTCCGCGGCGCCGAGAAGCATCCGGACGTGAGTGTGCAGGACGGCGAAGACCGCGTTGTAGCGGGCGCCCCGATCACGGTTGACCTCTTCGAGGATCGCGCGGTGGACCTCGACGAACCGAAGCCGTTCCCGGCCGAACGCCAGCAGCCGTTGCAGCGGCGGCGCCTGCGGGCCCATCGGTGGCGGCCCGAAGAGGAACGCCTGCTGCATCGCCCGTTCATCCTCGTCGAGCAGTTCGATCATCAGGCCGGCCCGGCTGCCGAACCGGCGGAACAACGTGCCTTTACCGACGCCGGCGGCCGCCGCGATGTCGTCGGTGGTGATCTCCCCCGGGTCGCGTTCGGCGATCAGCGCCCGGGCGGCGTCGAGCAGGAGCTTGCGGTTGCGCGCTGCGTCGCCGCGTTCGTGCGCGGCACCGCTGGCGGATTCATCGGCGCGAACCAACTCCATCAGCCCACAATAACTGGACGGGGAATTAAACGGACCGAAGTCCGGTTAGGCTGGGCATAGATCACTCATGAAAGGACATCCGAATGACTTCGACGAACATCCTGACTCTGATCGGCAGCCTGCGGGCGGCATCAGTCAACCGCCAACTTGCCGAACTGGCTGCCGAGTCCGCGCCCGACGGCGTGACTCTCACTATCTTTGAGGGGCTGGATCAGCTGCCGTTCTACAACGAAGACATCGACACCCCGACTCCCCCGCCCGCCGTCGCCGCGCTGCGGGCCGCCGCGGCCGAAGCCGACGCGGCACTGATCGTCACGCCGGAGAACAACGCCACCATCCCCGCCGTGTTGAAGAACGCGCTCGACTGGCTGTCACGCCCGTGGGGCGCAAGCGACCTCAAGGACAAGCCGGTCGCCGTGATCGGTACGGCGGCCGGACGGTACGGCGGCGCCTGGGCGCACGACGAGACCCGCAAGTCGCTCGGTATCTTCGGGCCCCAGGTGGTCGAGTCCATCAAGCTGTCGGTCTCGATCAGGACTTTCGACGGCAATCATCCCCGCGAACACGCCGACACCGTCGCCGCCGTTCGCGAGGTGGTCGGCCAACTCGCCGCGGAAGTGGGTTGAGCCATGACCATCGACATCCGACGGGCGGCCGAGCGGCCCCTGACCCGAACACCGTGGCTGCAGTCGCACCACTCGTTTTCCTTTGGGCCGCATCACGATCCGGCCAACACCCACCACGGGCTGCTGTTGGTCAACAACGACGACATCGTGGCACCGGGTACGGGGTTCGACACCCACCCGCACCGGGATATGGAGATCGTCACCTGGGTGCTCGGCGGGTCACTGGTCCATCAGGACTCCACCGGGCACTCCGGGGTGATCTATCCCGGTCTGGCGCAGCGCATGTCGGCCGGCCGCGGCATCCTGCACTCCGAGAAGAACGACTCGTGGACACTCAGCGGTGAAAAGCACACCGAGCCGGTGCATTTCGTCCAGATGTGGGTGCTCCCCGACGAGCCCGGGCGCACCCCTGGTTACCAGCAGTTGGAGATCGACGGCGAACTGCTCGCCGGCGGACTGGTCACCGTCGCATCGGGGATGCCGGCCCACCGCAACGCCAGCGCGATCACCATCGGCAACCGGTACGCCGCCCTGCACGCGGCGCGATTGCAGCCGGGCCAGACCGTCGACCTGCCCGACGCGCCGTATCTGCACGTGTTCGCTGCGCGCGGGGAAGTGACACTGGAGGACGGCGGCGACCTCGGGACCGGCGATGCCGCCCGGATCAGCGAGGCCGGTGGCCTGCGACTGACCGCGAGCGGCCCCGCCGAGATCCTGGTGTGGGAGATGCACGCGCGGGCTGCCTGAGCCGTCGTTAGCCGGGTTGCCTCCGAAGGCGTGGCAACCCGGCTACGCTGCGGCTGTGAACCTCGAAAAGGTGGTTTTCGGCTTCTTCGTGTTGCTGGCGGCGACGTTGAACTTCGGCTTCTTCGTCGGCGATATCAGCGACCCCGACGTCCACAACGCGTGGGAGTTGTTCATGGCGCTCATCGTCGCGTTGATCACGACGGTGCTGAAGTTCGGTGACAGCACCCAACTCGGTGCAGTCCACCTCGCGACCAGTCTGGTCGCCTTGCTGCAACTCGGCGCCGCATCGGTGATGTGGATCTGGGCCACCCAGGTGTCACCGACGGGACTCGACGGGCATGCCACCGCCAGCGTGGTGTCGTTGTCCGGCGGGGCGTTGCTGGCCAACCTCGTCTCCGTCACGCTGCTCGTCGTCGAGACGGCCACCTTCCGCCGCCGTTAACCCACGAATGCCGAACCTGCGGAGACCGTTTCGACTTTGGACCCGACACCGACCATCGGGACCGCATATGGTCGTGGATATTCCCATCACCGCGCCGACGACGGAAGTGATCTTCCTGATCATGCGGCGGATGCGACTGCCGTTCATCGTCGTCATCGGCATGTTCAGCTTCTGCACCACCGGGATGATGTTCATGCCCGGACTCGATCCGGACGGAAATCCCTACCGGCTCAACGTTTTCGACGCCTTCTACCAGATGGCCATCACGCTGACGACGGTCGGGTTCACCGAGGCGCCATACCCGTTCAGCTA
Source organism: uncultured Actinomycetes bacterium (assembly GCA_903877095.1). GTDB lineage: Bacteria > Actinomycetota > Actinomycetes > Mycobacteriales > Mycobacteriaceae > Mycobacterium. The sequence continues at coordinate 26,216 of CAIRCP010000150.1, forward strand.
TCCGCAGCGGATGTGGATGTCACTGTCGATTTTTCTGCTCGTGATCAGTTGGGCGTATGCCATTGCGGTGTTCTTCGCGCTGGTGCAGAGCGCCGCCTTCCAGGCGGCCGTCGACGCTCAGCAGTTCCGGCGGCAGGTGGGCCGACTGGTCGAACCCTTCGTCATCGTCGCGGGTTACGGGAACGCCGGCAGAATCGTGGGCACCGACCTCGACGAGCACTACCGGCGCTTCGTCGTGATCGACAAGAGTGCGGAAAACGTCCAGTCGGTGGTCTCCGCGCAGCTCACCTTCGATGTCCCCGCGGTCCAGGCCGACTGCGGCACACCGGCGGTCCTGGGCATGGCCGGTCTGGGCCACCGGGAGTGCGAGGCAGTGCTGGCGCTGACCGACGACGATGACGCCAACCTCGCGGTGGTGATGACGACCTCGATCCTACGGCCCGACCTGCCCGTACTCGGCCGCTGCGCAGCCAAGCGCACGCGGACCCGGATGGAGCACTTCGCGCCGGGTTCGGCCATCAATGCCGACGACCGTTTCGGCGACTACCTCGCGCTGTCGATCCACCACCCGGTCAACCATCAACTGCTGAGTTGGCTGATGGACAACGATCAGGAGCAACTGCAGCCGGTACGCGGCGATCTCGCCGAACGCCGGTGGGTGGTCTGCGCCGAGGGCGAGTTCGGCGATGCCGTGGTCAGCGATCTCGCCGCCACCGGTGTCGCGGTGGAACTCGTCGACCCGTCCAACAACGACCCCGACCTCTCCGGACCGGTCGGATTCGTCGCCGGCACCGACAACGACACCGTCAACATCGCCATGGCCGAGCATGCCCGCGACGTCAACGCCGACGTCTACCTGGTGGTCCGGCAGCAGACCAACGCGATGAAATCGTTGTTCGAGACCCTGCAGATCGAGTCGGTGTACATCGACACCGAAGTCATCGCCCGAGAGGTACTCGCCCGCATCCTGACTCCGGTGTTCTGGAGCTTCGTCGAACATGTCCTCACCCGAGATGAGCAGTGGGCCACGCAGGTTCGAGACCACATCGAGGGGCGCTGCGGCCAGCGGACCCCGGAGCGCGACGTGGTGACGCTCTCGGCCGAACACGCCCCCGCCATCGCCGCCTGGCTGCGGCGCGGCAAAGCCCTGCCGCTGTCTACCTTGTTGCGCCGTCCCGACGATCGGGACACGACGTTGCCGCTCGCGGCACTGGTGCTGATCCGCGACGGCGAGCACGTCTTCATGCCGCCCGAGGACACCCCCCTGGCCCTCGGCGACCAGGTGCTGCTCGTCGGTAAACCGAGCGGGCTGGCGTTATCGCGCGAAATCCGCCACTACCCGGGCACCGTGGAATATCTGGCCACCGGCCGGGACGCTCCCCTGACCTGGGCGTGGTCGCGGATAACCGCGCGGCGGCGGGCGGGGAAGGATTAGGGCCGGAGGTCGACGCCGCTGCGGTGCGTGCGTTCCTTCTTGAGCGTCTCCCCGCGGAAGAACGCCGGGGACTTGAGGTTCCACAGGATCATCAGCAGCACGCCGAACATCAGGCTGGCCACGCCGATGATGAAGACGACGCCGACTCCGGCCAACGATGCACCGGAACTGTTCTCGGGCTGTGCCATGTTGTAGGCCTCGATGATGCCCACCGGGATGAGGATGAGCGCCGCGATGCCCGGCAGGATCACCTGTCCGAAGGCAGTGCGCCACGACTGGAATGCGGTGTCCCAGAAGTAGATCACCGACGAGATCGCGACCACGCTGTAGTAGGTGATGATCGAGATTCCCACGCTGTAGACGCAGTCCTCGACGATGCTGTCGGAGAACCACGTCAGCCCGCTGTAGATGAACAGCGTCGTCAGACCGATGAACCAGGTGGCGAACTTCGGGGTCTGGACAACGTCGTCGACCGTGGCGAACTGTTTGGGCAGAGCCTTGTACGTCGCCATCGACAGCACCGACCGGACCGTCGCCATCACGGTGGACACCGTGGCCGAGAACGCCGAAAGCCCGATGATGATCGACGCGGCCACCGCACCGTACGGGCCGACCGCCGTGCGGGCCATCGCGGAGAACACGTCGTCGATGTTGGCGTCGTTGGTCAGGCTCAGTGAACTCGCCGGGTCGGTGCCGGCAAACGCCAGGGCCGCGACGCTGATCACAACGTACGTGATGACGGTGATGACGATCGCCGTCACTCCGCTCTTGCCCGACTGGCCCGGGGAGGCGTCGGTCTCCTCCGACATCGACAGGGCTGCGTCGAACCCCCAGAAGATGAAGACGGCGATCAGGAAACCGCCGAGGAATGCCGCAAAGCTGTCGATGGCGAACGGGTTGAACCAGTCCCACGAAATGGGCTGCGCGCTCGGGTCACGGTCGTGACGCAGGATGTTGACCAGCAGAATCAATACGAACAGGATCAGTCCGCCGTACTGAATGATGGTGAGCAGCAGCGTGGTTCGCGAGGACTCCTCGGCGCCGCGGGAAACCAGCCAGGTGGTGGTGAGGATGAACACCGCGGCGATGCCCATCTGGAGCCATCTCGACGAATCCTCAAGGCCCAGAGCCACATCCACCGCGTTGACGGTGATGCCGGCGGCCCCCACCCCGGCCAGCACGCTGGACAGCAGCAGCGCGTAACCGCCGATCCAGCCGATGTGCGGCATGATCGCCTTGGAGCCCCAGGTGAACACCGTTCCGGCATCCGGAGCGGCGTCGGTCAGATGCTTGTAGGCCAGCGCCACGAAGAACATCGGGACCACGGCGATGATGAACACCACCGGCAGTTGGTAGCCGGCCTCTTTGGCGCCGTGCCCCAGAGCACCGGTCAGCGAGTAGGCCGGGGCGGTGGCCGCCAATCCGATCGAGACCGCGCCGACCAGTGATACCGACCCCTTCTTCAGACCTTTGGACTTCAGGTCGTGCATGGGTGGGTCGAGTTGTTCCTCCGCCGCCATAAACGGATTGTGCCACTGCGCGGCTCTCGGCAAGCCCGTTGTGCCGGTGATTGCTAGCCTCGGGGCTGTGCGGCCGATCGACGACATGGACATGACCGATATCGCCGCTGTCTTCACCGACATCGACGACACCCTCACCTGGCACGGAGCGCTCGTGCCGGAGGCCTACGGCGCGATCGTCCGCCTGGTGGACGCCGGCGTTCCCGTCGGTCTGGCCACCGGGCGGGCCGGCGGCTTCGCCGAGGTGCTGGCCCTGATGTGGCCGGTCACATTCGCGGTGGCCGAGAACGGCGGCTACGCAGTGCTGCGCAACGGTGAAGCCCGGTACTGGGATCCGCCGGACCTCCGGCTGGCCCAGCGCAACCAACTTGACGCACTGATCACCGCGGCCGCAGCGGAACTCCCCGCAATTCGCCTCGCCACGGATTCGGGTCTGCGCCGGGTCGACATCGCGTGGGATCTGCATGAGCACGCCGACGTCGGCCCCGACGACAGCGAGCGGCTGGCGGCACTGTGTCACCGCCACGGCGCGAGGACTTTGACCTCGAGCATCCATCTCCACGCCTGTTGCGGCGACCATGACAAGGCATCGATGCTGCTGCGCCTGGCCGGGGAACAGCTGGATCTCGACCACGTGGAAGCGACGGCTCGCTGCGTCTTCGTCGGCGACTCACCCAATGACCAAGCGGGGTTCGCCACATTTCCGCGCTCCGTCGGCGTCGCCAACGTCACCTCACATGCCGACCGGCTGACACCGCCGCCGGCCTTCGTGACATCACGCCCGGGCGGATTCGGATTCGCCGAACTCGCCGACCGGATCCTCGCGGCGCGTTAGAACTCGCGGCGCGTTAGGTCACCGGCCTGCCGAGGGTCCGTGGTCGCACGGGTGGCTGTGGCCCAGGTCCGCGAGCATGGAGATGATTCGCCGACGCTCGACAGCGGTGGTCCTGAATTCGGTCTGCATCCGGGCAATCTGCCCCTGACGATTCTCCGCAATGTACTTCGCCATGCGCACCCTGAGCTTGTCCATCCGGGCGTCGAGCGTGACGATCTGGCGATTCAGTTCGCCGCAGAGCGCATCGCCCTGAGCGCGGCGGGCATCGCTGTACGGGACCATCGGCCTCCATCTCTTCTGGGCGAAGCGAGGTGAGGTCTTGTCTGGTCCTCGCGCTCTACCCCTATGGGACGGAACCGAAGCGATGCGCAGCTATCGCTGAATCAACGCAGTGTCGAAGCGGAAATGAACAATGTGATTCAGGATCTCGGGCAGCGAGTACCGCAGCGGATTGATCTCGTAGGTGATGACGCCGTCGTAGCCGATTCCGGAAAGGATGCCGGCGAGGTCTGCGGTGACGTCGTGGCCGTCGCCGGGCAGCAGGTGCAAATCACTGACGCCGTCGTTGTCGGACAGGTGAATTGCGCGGACTGTGCTACCTAATGTGTCGAAGACGTCGGCCAGGGAGATGCCACTGGCGGCGGAGTGGCTGGTGTCCAGAACGGCACCGCAGCCGATCTCGTTCACCAATGCGGACCACTCGGCAAGATTGGACGCCATGATGTGGGAGTAGCCGAGTTTGTCGGGGATCAGGTTCTCCAGCATCAACTCGATCCCCAATTCGGCGGCCTCGCCGTGCAGGGTCGAGGTGAATTCGACCAGTCGCGGGAGTTTCGCGTCACGGTCGGTCGCGCTCGCGGCGTACCCGCCGTGCAGGACGGCATGCACTCCCCCGGAATCGGCCAGACGGCGCAGCCATTCCCGGTTACGTTGCAAGGCAAGGTCAACGACCGCGGCATCGTCGGAGACCGGGTTGAGGTCGTGGAACGGCAGATGGATACCGACCTGCAGACCGTGCCGGGCGCCGGCTTCGATCTCCCAGGCGGCATTGGGGTGCTCGGTCCAGATCTCCACTCCGGCAACGGCTCCGCAGTCCCGGACCGCCGCGAAATCGTCGTCGGTCGGCCGTTCACCGGCACTCCACATACTCAGCCAGATCGTGCCCGGGATGCTCATGGGTGTGCCAACTCTCCCTTGTAGTCGCCCTCCTTGGCCAGAACCTCCAGGCTCTGCCCCTTGGTCTCCGGCGCCATCGTCACGCAGATGAGCAAGGCGACCATGGCGACCGCGAAGAAGAACCCTAGCGCTACCTGCTGTCCCCAGGCGGCGATCATCCCGGGGAACACCAGTACGCCCAGAATCGAGCCGACTCGGCTGACGCTGGTGGCGAAGCCCATGCCGGTGGCCCGCACGCCGGTGGGGTACAGCTCGGTGGGATAGACGAAGTTCAGGATGCCGCCGCCCATATTGGCGAACAGGACGGCGAAGCTGAACAGCGCGACGAGGAAACCGAGGCCGGGCGCCGGCGTCAGAGTCAGGATCAGCAGCGCGACCGCCAGCCCGGCGAACGAGGTGATGATCAGCGGGCGCCGGCCCCAGCGGTCAGCAAGGTTCAATCCGATGAGCGCACCGATCAGCCCGACGAGAGCGACGACACCCGAACCCAGGTAGGCGATGGTGCGGCTGCCCGACTCGTTGAATTGGCTCAGAATGGTCGGGGTGTAGATCGTGATCCCGTAGTACGCGATCGCGTAGCAGGTCCAGAATCCGGTGACGAATATGGTTGTACGCCGATACTTTTCGCTGAAAAGGGCGCTGATCGGCTGCTTGGCGATCCGCCCGGCCGGGATCGCGACCTCGTGACCGGTGAGCTCCCGCATGATCCTCTGCGCGTCCTCCTCGCGACCGACCGAAGCCAGCCAGCGCGGCGACTCCGGCAGGGTACGTCGGGCGATCAGGACGATCACCGCGAGGATGGCTCCCACCAGGAACATCCAGCGCCAGGAGTTCGGCCCCAACGGTTCGAGCAGGATCCCGGTGACGTACGCCGCCAACGCCCCGACGAACCACATGGCGCCGAGGCTGCCACTGTGCGCGCCGCGCGTCTTCGACGAGCTGAACTCGGCCACCAACGTCGCCGAAATCGGGTAGTCAGCGCCGATGCCCAGGCCGAGCAGGAAGCGGAAGACGATGAGCGACAATGGATTCCACGCGAAGGCCGCAGCCAGTGCAAACACCACGAAGCAGACGAGGTCCAGCAGGTACATCGCCTTGCGCCCGTACTGGTCGGTCAGCCGGCCACCCCAGGTTGCGCCGATCAGCGCTCCGATGATCGCCGACGCCGAAATCAGCGCGATGGTGGTCGGGCTCATCCCGGGGAAGTAATCCTTGAGCACCGGCAGTGCGACGGCGATGATCACCAGGTCGAAACCGTCGAGAAAGGTCCCTGCGCCGGACAGCACGGTGATCTTGCGCCGCAGGCGGTTCAGTTGAGGGGTATCAAGCGTTTCAAACAACACCCGCTCCAATTCTGACGAGGATCCCGGCGTCGCAACAGTGAGGACTGCGCATTAATCATCGGTTCCCCAATGGCGACCGGGACGTGAATTCGCCAACAGCAGTGGGTAAACGATCCTCAGATCAGATCGACGGCCTCGGGGGACGCGAGTGCGCGCACGGATAGCCGTGGCCCATCGCGACGAGCAGGTTCATGACCCGTCGCCGCTCGTCCGCCAGATCCCTCAGTTTGTCCTGCAGTGGCGCTGCGTGATCCGCGCCGCTTCGCCCATCCAAGAGCCCGCGGAGCTTGGCCGAAATCGCCGATGCCTGGCTGTCGAGAAGATCGATGCTGCGGTGCAGGTCCGCGCAGAAAATGGCGGCTTGCGCATCGCGGGTGCCATCGTGGTCGGTCATGAATTTCCCGCGTGCCCCGTTCCCCTCATGCGCCCCGTTCCCCCATGCGCAGGCTGCGAAATTATTGACTACCGGTAAACGGATGGCGTCTGTAACACGACCAACCGGGGAGTAGTTGGTTACCCGCATCTGAACGAGAAGTGAGCGGAGGCCATACCGCCCGTCGGCCGCGTCGGCATAGCACCCCACACTGGTGACATGAGATGGATCGTGGACGCCATGAATGTGATCGGCACCCGCCCTGACGGCTGGTGGAGGAACCGTCAGGCTGCGATGGTCGCGTTGATGCAGCACATCGAACGCTGGGCCGCGACCCAGCCCCAGCAGGTGACGGTGGTGTTCGAGCACCCGAAGCAGTGGGTGTGTGAGTCCGCGGTAGTCCGCGTCGCCCACGCGCCCACGGCGGCGCCCAACTCGGCCGACGACGAGATCATGCGGCTGATCGACGCCGACGACCATCCCGAGCACATCACCGTCGTAACGTCGGATGCCACACTGGCCCAGCGGGTACGAGACGCCGGCGCATCGGTCCGTCCTGCCCGGACTTTTCGCGATCTCATCGACCCGCAACCGCGCTAAGCAGTCATCGCCCGAATCTGACGTCGCGGCCCCGTCGGAGCAGGGGCCTTGGGTAACGGCGGCGACACGGGGCCACCACAATCCGGGCACCCATTGCCGACAGCTCAGAGCCGCGGTGCCGTCAGCCCACTTCTTGTTCGTCGTAGCCGCGATCCTCGCTGTTGTCCTCGTCGCGGCCCTCGTCCTGCCAGTCGATGGTGGGATCAGTCGTCATCGTCCTCGTCTCCTTCGACGAAGTCGATCATCTCCGGGTCCTCGCCCCACTTGCCCGGCTCGCCGAAGTCGTAGTCGTCGCTTGGTTTACGACCCATCGCCAATCAATTCCTTCCATGGTCACGCACCCCGCAGGCGCTTACCGCCATTCAACACCGAGATGGTGCAGGTGCTCCGCACGCTGAGGGAGTCGCACGCGCTGCGCAGCTTTCGCATGTGGCTCGTCGGCTCCCGCGTCGAACCGGGCCGGGACACCTGCGACATCGATCTGCTGCTGTCGGGGTTGACCGCACGGTAGCGGCCGACGGTGCCGGCTACCGGCACCACCCCGACGCGAACTACATCGCCGCTTTGGGCAATTTCACCCAGGCCGCTTTGGGCAATTTCACCCCCGTCGTGCCGCAACGGACTGATGGCGGACGCCACGACCGGGCTGAGTCAGGGCTGAGTCCATAACCAAAATTATGTTGTCTGATTCTGCCAAATTGGTCTCGACCGTCTACTACCGTCTGTTCAGGTGCGGCGGGCGTCGCGTCTCAAGCAAACGGGAGGCCGCACCATGTCTGTCCACCATCAGTCGCCAGCAGGACGTGGTGTCGAACGCTTGTCTGCGGTCGGGAATCGGTCGGTCCACTATGTCGGCCGAGTTGGTGCGCTGGCAGTGGCCTTGGGGATCGGGTCGGCGGTAATTGGTGTGCCGTTGGCGTACGCCGACCGGGGCGACGGAGGCTCTACGGGTGCCGGTAGCCCGGGGGGTGCCAGCAACTCGAGTGCGGACGCGTCGCAGCAGTCGACGGTCCAGCCCTCACGCAGCCCGGGAGGCCGTCAGTCGGATTCCGCGTCGCCCCCCAGCGGCCAAGCAGGCCAAGCCGATTCGGCAGGGGCGGAGAGCGGATCCGCTGAGTCAGCTCAGCCACGCGGTCGCCGGGGGCGTCCGGTCTCTGAGTCACCGGCAGATGCGCCGACATCCGCACCGAACGGTGTGTCGGGCAATCGGTCGCCGGTCACCGGGACCGGCCTTGCTCCGTCCGTTCCTGCTGTGGGCGGGCCGAGCGGCTCGGACTCGCCGGTCGAGCCAAAGATCGCGGTCACCGTCGCTCCGTCGGTGGGCGATGCGCCAACACCGGTCCCGGCGGCTGCTGCCGAGACCGCCCCCGCTATCGCTGCGGCAGCGACTGCCCCGCACATCGTGGTGTCGGCCCACGCCGAGGCGAGCGCACCTGTGCTCACGACGTCTCCGCGGCCGGCCGCTACGGGCTCGGTCGTGGATCTGGGGACCGGTCTGCTGTCCTGGCTGGGCGGTGCCGGTAACGGTGGCACGCCGGAGGCAGGTCCGTTGTTGTGGAGTGCGCTGGCGGTCTCCCGGCGGGAAATCGGCGGCGGCGCCGGTACGGCCAAGGCCGCTGCGGCGACGACCACCGGTGAGCCGGCCACCGGGTTGTCGGGGGGAGCGTCGCTCTTCGCCGGGCTGCCGAGCGTTTCCTCGATCGGCGCGCAGTCGCAGGCCGGCCCCATCGCCAACTTTTTCTCGTTCTTCTTCAGCGACGGCACTGCCGATAACCCGAACGCCGGTCTGCTGATCGGTACCGGCTACTCCTGGACCGCGGAATCCTGCAACAAGGGCGTGGCGTGCGAGGGCGGCCGGGCCGGTCTGCTGCTCGGCAACGGGGGCAGTGGATGGAACGGCGGTGCCGGAGGGTCGGCCGGGCTGTTCGGGGACGGCGGCGCCGGCGGCGCCGGCTTGGTCGGCGGTAAGGGCGGCGACGGCGGCCGCGGTGGTTCGATCTGGGGCAACGGTGGCGCGGGCGGTAACGGCGGTGTCGGCGGATCGGCGATCAACGGCGGTGCCGGCGGTGCCGGCGGTAATGCCTTCTTCCTGTCGTTGTTCGGCACCGGTGGTGCTGGTGGTGCCGGCGGCCAAGGTGTAGCCGGCGTCAACGGGGCCGACGCGGCGGCCGCGGGCAACAGCGGCGTGGCCGGTGGTGCGGGCGGCGTCGGTGGTGCCGGCGGGGACGGCGGTAACGGCAGCTGGATCTTCGGCAACGGCGGCAACGCCGGCTCCGGGGGTGTTGGCGGCACCGGCGGTAACGGCGGCAACGCCAAGGCGGGCGCTGATGCGGTAGCTCCGGGCGGAGCGGGCCAAGCCGGCGGGAACGGCGGGGACGGCGGTATCGGTGGTGACGGCGGTGTCGCCGGTAAGGCCGGCACCGGACGCTTCCTCTTCCTGTTCCCCCAGCGGGGCGCGGAGGGCACCGTGGGCAAGGCAGGAAACGGCGGCAACGGCGGGAACGCCGCGATCGGCGGCAATGGCGCTGCTGGTGCGAACGGTGCGAATCCGGGTGCCTCCGGCCAGAACGGCGGCGACGGAGGTGCCGGCGGCAAGGGCGGTGCCGGCGGTCTCGGCGGGACGGGGTCGACCGCGGGCACCGCGGGCAAGGGCGGCGGCGGCGCTGACGGCGGCGACGCCGGCGCCGGCGGCAACGGCGTGACGGGCGCTGACGGCACCGACCCCGGGGCGGCGGGTCAGGACGGCGGCAACGGCGGTAACGGCGGCAAGGGCGGTGCCGGCGGCCTGGGTGGTGCCGGATCGACCACCGGCGCCAAGGGCAGCGGCGGCAACGGCGGCGCCGGCGGAAAGGCCGCCGTTGGCGGCAACGGCGCCGTGGGTATCGACGGTCAGTTCGACGGCAATGTCGGCAAGGCCGGCGGCGCCGGCGGCGCCGGGGGCGTCGGCGGTAACGGCGGCCTGGGCGGCGCGGGTCTCACGACCGGTGCGGAGGGTGTCGGCGGCGACGGCGCCAACGGCGGTAACGGCGGCACCGGCGGCAAGGGCAAGGCCGGCGCGAACGGGGCCAGCCCCGGTGCGCAGGGCAGCACCGGCGGCAAGGGCGGCGCCGGCGGCAAGGGCGGCGCCGGTGGTCTGGGCGGCACCGGGTCAACGGCCGGTGTCCAGGGCGATGGCGGCAATGGTGGTGACGGCGGCCGGGCTGGTGACGGCGGCAACGGAGCAACTGGCGCGGACGGCGGCCCGAACCCCGGCGCCTTCGGCAAGGCCGGCGGTGACGGCGGTAACGGCGGCATCGGTGGCGATGCCGGTTCCGGCGGCCTGGGCTTGAAGAACGGCCGCAAGGGTGCCGGCGGCGACGGCGGCGACGGCGGCAACGCCGGTACCGGCGGTACCGGCAAAGCCGGAACCGACGCGACCGTCCCGGGCCAGCTCGGCGGAACCGGTGGCAACGGCGGCATCGGCGGTAACGGCGGCGTCGGCGGCCGGGGTGGCAGCGGAGAGACCGGGCGCGACGGCATGCAAGGTGTCGGCGGTAACGGCGGCATCGGTGGCGCGGCCGGTGACGGCGGCAAGGGCGCGGCCGGTGAGGACGGTTTGGCCCCCGGCGACGCCGGGCAGAACGGTGCCCGTGGCGGGTCCGGTGGTGTGGGCGGCGCTGGCGGCTTCGCCGGCACAGGTTCGACGGATGGCATCGACGGCGACGGCGGAGCCGGCGGCAACGGCGGCGCCGGCGGTGCCGGCGGTGAGGGCGTGGCCGGCAACGATGGACTGTCACCGGGCCAGGCCGGTCAGGCCGGCGGCAACGGCGGGTCCGGTGGCAACGGCGGCACCGGCGGTCTCGGCGGCGCCGGCCTGAAGGCCGGTGTCCGGGGGCTCGGCGGTAACGGCGGTGCTGGCGGCCTCGCCGGCGACGGCGGCACGGGCAAGGACGGGGCGGATGCGATCGACCCCGGCGGCAATGGCGGTACCGGTGGCAACGGCGGCGCGGGCGGCAACGGCGGAACCGGCGGTAACGGCGGGGACGGCTCCACCACCGGCGCCCGGGGTGCCGGCGCCAACGGCGGTAACGGCGGTGCCGCCGGCAACGGCGGCGCCGCCGCGGCCGGCGCGAATGGCGGCACGGGCAATCCCGGTACCCAGACCATCTTCGGCAAGGTCGGCGGCAATGGCGGAGCCGGCGGCACCGGCGGTGTCGGCGGGCTCGGCGGCGCGGGGTCGACCGACGGGACCCGGGGCGTCGGCGGTCACGGCGGTGACGGCGGCATCGGCGGGGACGGCGGTCGCGGTCTCGACGGCGCCAACGGCGCAACACCGGGTGCGGCCGGCCGGCCGGGCGGCGGCGGCGGCGCGGGCGGTATCGGCGGCGCGGGCGGCAACGGCG
>CAIRCP010000151.1 GCA_903877095.1 uncultured Actinomycetes bacterium
GGATCGACCGAAACACACTGAATCAGTGTCCACCTGATGCTGCCACCACACCACCGGTAAACGCCCCAGACCAACGCGACATACCAGCAATTTTCCAACCCCACAGAGGAGCGAAGCGCCCCTGCCCAGCTACCGTGACCAACTGCCGGCGGACGGCTTCCTGCTGTTCGTCGGGTCGCTGACCCACCAGAAGGGCATCAAGACGCTGCTGGACGCCTACGGCGGCCTGACCGGCGCCCCGCCGCTGGTGCTGATCGGCTACACCCTGCCCGAGACGCCGAAGACCTTCCCGCCGAACGTGGTGGTGCTGAAGAACTGGCCGCACGCCGCCGTCATGACCGCGTGGCGGCACAGCCTGGCCGGGATCGTCCCGTCGATCTGGCCCGATCCCTGCCCGACGGTGGCGATGGAGGCGATGGCCGTCGGCAAGCCGGTGATCGCCTCCCGGATCGGCGGTCTGCCCGACATCGTCGCCGACGGGCAGACCGGCATCCTGGTGCCGCCGCGGGACGCCGACGCGCTGCGGGCGGCGCTGGCCCGGCTGATCGACGACCCCGATCTGGCCGCCAGAATGGGCGAAGCGGGCCGGGCCCGGGTCGGGGCGTTCCACGCCAGCACCGTCACCGCCGCGATCGAATCCGTCTACGCCGAGGTGAGCGCATGACCAGTCCCGACACCATGCCCGGCTTCACCCCGATCCGGATCCTTGAGGTCGAACTCAGCCAACCCCTGCCCGACGTCACGCCGGCCGTCAGCCGCGAGGGCCGGGTTTACCCGCGGGCCTGGGTGCTGGTGCGGTTGCACGACGAGCCGCTGGGCATGATCGAGGTCGACCTGCCCGACGGCGCGCTCTCGGCCGATGCGCTCACCCACGCCGTCTGGGGGAAGCTGCGCGCGGAGATCAACGACCATCTGCGGACCGACGGCATCGCGACGCTGACCGGCTTGGACGCGGCCGGCGTGGCGGGTCCGGCGGCGCCGCCGTGTCTGCTCGCCCGGGAACGCGCCGTCGCAGGCAGTCCGCTGATCAGCGTCATCATCGCGACGCGGAACCGCACCGATAGCCTCGCGGACTGCCTGGCGGCGTTCGACAGCGTCGACTATCCGAACTACGAGATCGTCGTCGTGGACAACGCACCCAGCACCGACGCCACGGCGGAGCTGATCTCGTCGCGCTATGGCGACGATCCGCGCATCCGCTACGTCAAGGAACCCCATCCCGGCCTCGGCTGGGCGCACAACTGCGGACTGCGCCACGCCGCGGGAACCTACATCGCCTTCACCGACGACGACGTCATCGTGGACCGGCACTGGCTCAGCGAGTTGATGCGCGGGTTCGCTCTCGGGACGAACGTGGGCTGTGTCACCGGACTTGTCGTCCCCCAGGAGATCGAGACTCCCTCGCAGTACTGGTTCGACACCCACAGCGGGTTCAACAAGGGGTTCCGCCGGCGGATCTTCGATCTGCGCAGCAACCGCCCCGAGGACCGGCTCTTCCCTTACCGCTCAAGCATGTTCGGCACCGGCGCGAATATGGCCTTCGCGTCGGCGGCGCTGCGCTCGGTCGGCGGTCTGGATCCGGTGCTCGGGCCGGGCACCGCCGCCACCAACGGCGAGGACCTCGACATCTACTTCCGGATCGTGCAGGCCGGATACCAGCTGGTCTATCAACCTTCGGCGCTGGTGCATCACCTGCACCGGGCCGACTACCCGGCGCTGCGCCAGCAGTTCTACACCTACGGCGTGGGCTTCACCGCCTACCTCACCAAACTGGTCCTGGCCCATCCGCTGGACGGCCTGCGCCTGGCGGCCCGGCTGCCCGCGGCGGTCGCCTTCTCCCGGTCCCGGGCGACCGGCGAGTCGACGCCGGCGATCGAGTACCCGGCCGAGCTGACGAAGGTCGAACTGAAGGGCCGGCTGTACGGGCCACTGGCTTATCTGCGCAGCCGGTGGAACCACCGCCGCACGTTGCGCCGGGACCGGCGCGCGGGGAGCTGACCCACCGGCCCAGCCGGACGTAGCCGGACGAGTCGGCCCAGCCGACGTAACCGATGAGTCGGCCTAGCCGACGTAACCGGCGGGATTGCGCTCCTGGAACCTCCACGCGTCGGCGCACATGTCGGCCAGGCCCCGCCGGGTCCGCCAGCCCCACTCGCGCTCGACGTTCGCGGCGTCGGCGATGAGGCTCGCCACGTCACCCGAACGCCGTCCGACGACGCGGTAGGGGACGTTCCGGCCGCACGCTGCGGAGAAGGCCGCGACGAGTTCGAGGACCGACACTCCCGATCCGGTCCCGAGATTGAAGACCCGGAAGCCGGTGCGGTCGTCGAGGTGTTCCAGCGCGACGCGGTGGGCGTCGGCGACGTCGACGGCGTGGATGTAGTCGCGGACGCACGTGCCGTCCGGGGTGGGGTAATCACCGCCGAACACACTCAGTTCCATCAGCCGGCCCACGGCGATCTGCGCCAGGTACGGCATCACGTTGTTCGGCACGCCGAGCGGATCCTCCCCCAGCAGGCCGCTGGGATGCGCACCCACCGGGTTGAAGTAGCGCAGCGCGATCACCGAGAACTCCGGGACGTAGGCACAGGCCTGGGTCAGCAACTGCTCGCAGATCCACTTCGACAGCGCGTAGGGATTGGTCGGATCGGCCGGGTCGGACTCCGACAGCGGGGCCGCCGAACTGTCCCCGTAGATCGAGCACGACGAGGAGAACACCAGTCGCGTCACCCCGTGATCGTGCATGGTGCGGATCAGATTCGTCGTTCCACCGATGTTGATGTCGAAGTACTCCAGCGGGATCTGCGTCGATTCGCCGACTGCTTTTTTCGCCGCGAAGTGGATGACCGCGTCGATCGGGTGCTCGGTGAAGACCGCATCCAGACCGGCGCGATCGCGCAGATCGACGTCGCAGATCACCGGCGTCCGCCCGGTGATGTCGCGAACCCGGTCCAGCGACTCCCGGTGGCTGTTGGAGTAGTCGTCGATCACGACGACGTCGTAACCCGCGTCGAGGAGTTCCACGCAGGTGTGGCTGCCGATGAATCCGGCTCCGCCGGTGACGAGGACAGTGTGGGGACTCATGATGCGCGACACTCCTTGCGTTTACGTCAATTCCGAAAACCGACGGGCAGCTTGATTCTAGGGAGTGGCCCTACACAGCGGTTGGTAGCGTGAGCCTCGCACATTTTGGAAGTGAAGGAGATCGTTCATGCGGCCACATGCGGTATTGACGGGCGGCGCCGGCTTCCTGGGCTCCCACCTCGCCGAACGTCTGCTCGCTCAAGGGCTCGATGTGACCGTCCTGGACAACTTCTCCACGGGATCACCGGAAAATGTGGCACATCTGCACGGCCACAACGGCTTTCGACTGATCAAGCTCGACGTCAGCAACTACATCTCGATCCCCGGCCCGGTGGATTACGTCCTGCACTTCGCCTCCCCCGCATCGCCGGTGGACTATGCCGAACTGCCGATCCAGACCATGAAGGTCGGTTCGCTGGGAACGCTGAACACCCTGGGCCTGGCCAAAGAGAAGGGCGCCCGGTTTCTGCTGGCCTCGACCTCGGAGACCTACGGCGACCCACTGGTGCACCCGCAGCCGGAAAGCTACTGGGGCAACGTCAATCCGGTCGGCCCGCGTGGATGCTACGACGAGGCCAAGCGCTTCGCCGAGGCGCTGACCACCGCCTACCGGACCAAGCACGGTGTGAACACCGCGATCATGCGGATCTTCAACACCTATGGCCCGCGGATGCGCCCCAACGACGGCCGGGCGATCCCGAACTTCATCACCCAGGCTCTGGCCGGGGCCCCGATCACCGTGCAGGGCGACGGCAGCCAGACCCGGTCGGTCTGCTACGTCGACGACCTGATCGACGGCGCGCTGCGACTGCTGTTCTCCGATCTCGCCGGGCCGGTCAACATCGGCAACCCGCACGAGATGACGGTCCTCGAATTGGCCGAGATGATCCGGGAGTTGACGGGATCGGATTCGCCGCTGAATTTCATCGAACGCGCCCAGGACGACCCGTCGCAGCGTCAGCCCGACATCACCCTGGCCCGCACCGCGCTGCACTGGGAACCCCGTGTCGACGTCCGGGACGGTTTGGCGACGACGATCGCCTGGTTCCGCGGCCTGCCCACGTCGGCGGCCCCGGCAGCGAGCACAGCGCCGGCCGAGCGGGAACAGCCCCGCCACAAGGTCGCCGTCATCGGCACCGGCTACGTCGGCGCGGTCACGGCGACCGGCATGGCCTTCCTCGGCCATGACGTGTGCGGTCTGGACACCAACTCGGCGCGGGCCGGCCAGCTCAACGCCGGCGAACTGCCCTTCGTCGAACCCGGGCTGCCGGAACTGCTGACGTCGACGATGGCGTCGGGGCGGCTGCGGTTCACCGACAACCCGACCGAGGCGCTCGCGGATGCCGATTTCGTCTTCCTGTGCGTCGGGACGCCGCCCGGCCCGGACGGCTCCCCCAACCTCGAGCAGCTGGAAAGCGCGATCGAGTCGCTGGCCCCGCATCTGCGCCCGGGCGTCGTCATCATCAACAAGTCGACCGTGCCGGTCGGATCCGGCAACTGGACGCGCACCATCCTCGAAGACGCTCTGGTGGGAACCCGGCAGCTGTCGTTCTCGGTGGTGTCCAACCCGGAGTTCCTGCGGGAGGGCTCTGCCATCGACGACTTCCTCTACCCCGACCGCATCGTCCTGGGCGGCGCGGCCGGCGACGTCAGCAAGGTCGCGGAGCTGTATCAGCCGGTGCTCGATCAGACCTTCGACGGTGGGCGGGCCGGGGTTCAGCCGATGATGATCACGACGGCGTTGCCGTCGGCGGAGATGATCAAGTACGCCGCGAATGCCTTCCTGGCCACCAAGATAAGTTTCGCCAACGAGATCTCCCGGATGTGCGAGCTGTTCGGCGCCGACGTCCGCGAGGTGCTGCCCGCCATCGGTGCCGACCACCGCATCGCCAGCGCCTTCCTCAATCCCGGAGTCGGTTGGGGCGGTTCGTGTTTCGGCAAAGACGTTGCCGCGCTGATCTCCTCGGCAGAGGAGTACGGGTACACGCCGTCAATGCTGCAGGCCACGGTCGACATCAACACCGCACAGCGCGCCGCCGCGATCCGCAAGCTGCAGCGAGAGTTGCACTCGCTCAAGGGCCGTCGCATCGCGGTGCTGGGTCTGGCGTTCAAGCCGGGCACCGACGATCTGCGCGACTCCCCCGCCCTGGACATCGCCAAGCGCCTCATCACCGCGGGGGCGACGGTCTCCGCCTTCGACCCGGTGGTCAAATCGCTGCCCGCGGAGTACGCCGACATCCGCATCGCCGATGACGTCTACGCGGCGGCCGAGCGCGCCGACGCCGTCGTCATCGCCACCGAATGGCCGGAGTTCCGGATGATCGACCCGGCCGGTCTGCGCCGGGTCATGCGCGGAAATCTGGTCGTGGACGGCCGCAACTGCCTGCCGGAGGCGAATTTCGCCGGGTCCGAACTGCACCTGGTGGGTTTCGGCTGGTGATCGACGTGCCCACGTTTACAGTGGTGCACGCTCGGCCGAGGAACGGCTGACCCTGAAGGCACAGGAGAGCAATGGGGGAATCGGACGAGAAGCGGGTCCGGTTCGGCCGCACGGTCAGGTTTCTTCTCGCCTGGTTCGCGTTCCTCATCGCCTTCGTCGCACTGACGGTGCGATTCGCACCCATCGTCAATCACCTCGAACTGCTCGTCGCGACGCTGGCCCCCTATCTCATGCTCGCCGCGCTGGTGGCCTTCGCCCTGCTGTGGCGCACCGGGAACAAGCGGCTGGCGGCACTGGCGCTGGTCCCCCTGGCGGTGGGTATCGGCCTGAAAATCCCTGACTACCTGAAAGATTCACACCCCGACGGCAAGACCATTCCGATCCGGGTGCTGACGATCAACCTGCACGACGGGACCGCCGTCCCGGCCGCCGTCGCCGCGGCGGCCCGCGAGCACGCCGACGTTCTGCTCATGCAAGAGCTCACCCCCGCACAGGCGATCAGCATCGTCGACGAGCCGGGAATGAAGCCCGACTTCCCCTACACGGTGCTCGACCCGCGGCCACGGGCCGCGGGAGTGGGAATCCTGAGCCGATACCCGATCGTGCAGAACGGCCGGATCACCCGCTATCAACTCGGTGCGGTGACAGCCACCATCCGTCCGCGCGGCGCCGCGGCCGACGTGCTGGTGGCCAGCATTCACCTCGTCGGTCCGTGGCCGCAGGCCATCGACCGGTGGCGGGAGGAGATCGAGGCGCTCCCCCAGACCCTGGAGCAACTGGCGCTGCAGGCCGAGCCGGGAGCGGCGATCGTGGCGGGCGACTTCAACGCCACCAAGGACTTCCTGCCGTTCCGCAGACTTCTCGACACCGGGTTCGCCGATGCGGTGGGGCAATCCGGCGGCGGCATGGGCCGTACATACCCCGCGGGCAGTTCGATCCCGCCGCTGATCGGAATCGACCACATCCTGACCTACAACGGCTGGGCCAGCGACTCCGCCACGGTGCCGATCGCCGGTACCGACCACCTGGGTCTTCGGGCGACGATTCAGGTTCCGGCCTGAGCCCTGGGAAACGGCGAATACGCCGGTCGGCCGGTTGTGCCATGATGGCCCGGTCGCCACTCTCCAGCGACGGTCCCCGACGATCGAATTCTGGAGAACTCTCATGTCCGAGGCAGCTGTCTCGTCCGCTCGACGCTCCGCCGTGGTTCCGGTGGTCGATTACGAACCGCCCGCATTCGGCGGGGCTCCGGTGCTTCCGCCCGTCACCGCACTGCGGGCCCGGACCCAGCGGCCGGTCCAGCCGCAAGCCCGCCGGGCCGGGCCGGACAGCCGTGCCGCCGCCGCGTTCGCCGACGCGGCGCTGCGGCGGGTGCTGGAGGTGATCGACCGGCGACGGCCGTTGACCCAGTTACGCCCGCTGCTGACACCCGGTTTGGTGGACTCGCTGCTGACCGGCGCGGCCCGCGGCGGCGACGGCGGTCCGGCGCGGCTGCGCCGGGTGCTCGCCCAGATCAGCCGGCCCGACGGGACGGCCGCCGAAGTGGTCGCCAACTACACCCGTGGGGCACGCGTGCATGCGGTGGCTTGCCGCATCGAACAGGTGCCGACCCCTACCGGCGTTCAGTGGCAGGTGGTCGCCCTGCACCTGGGGTGAATCTAGCGGCGGCGCATCAGCTTTCGCTCTCGGCCTTCCTGACGCTTCGCCTCACGCCGCACCCGGCGCGACCCCGCGCCGTTGACGCCGGTCGGCTCGGCGTCGTGGTGCTGGATCTCGGCGTCGCCGTCCTCCGACGGGCCGACGTAGGTCAGCGGCCGGTTGTCGTCGTTCTCAAAGCCCTTGGCCCGCAACCCTTCCGGCATGGCCTGGGCGGCGACGGCGGGCGCCTGCGGGGCGCCCTCGACCTGGACGTTGAACAAGAAGCCGACCGACTCCTCCTTCAGCGCGTCGAGCATGCCGATGAACATGTCGTAGCCCTCGCGCTGGTACTCCACCAGCGGGTCGCGCTGCGCCATCGCCCGAAGACCGATGCCCTCCTTGAGGTAGTCCATCTCGTAGAGGTGCTCGCGCCACTTGCGGTCCAGAACGTTGAGCAGGACGTTGCGCTCGAGCTGTCGCATCGCGTCCGGGCCGGCGATCGCCTCGATGTCGGCTTCCCGCTTCGCATAAGCCTTCTCGGCGTCGGCGACCAGAGCGTCGAGGAGTTCCTCGCGAGTGAGGTCGCCGGCCTCGCCGACGGCGTCGGTGTCGATGAGGTCGTGGTGGTCGATACCCACCGGGTACAGGGAGCGCAGCGCACCCCACAGCTCCTCGAGATCCCAGTCCTCGGAGTAACCCTCGGCGGTGGCGCCGTCGACGTAGGCGGTGATGACGTCGACCAGCATGTCGTGTGACTGCTGCTGCAGGTCCTCGCCCTCGAGAATGCGTTTGCGCTCGGCGTAGATCACCATGCGCTGCTGGTTCATCACTTCGTCGTACTTGAGCACGTTCTTGCGGATCTCGAAGTTCTGCTGCTCGACCTGGGTCTGCGCACTCTTGATCGCCCGGGTGACCATCTTGGCCTCGATCGGCACGTCATCGGGCAGGTTGAGCCTGGTCAGCAGCGATTCCAGGGTGGCGCCGTTGAAGCGCCGCATGAGCTCGTCGCCCAGCGAGAGGTAGAACCGCGACTCGCCGGGGTCGCCCTGGCGGCCGGAGCGGCCGCGCAACTGGTTGTCGATACGACGGGACTCGTGCCGCTCGGTGCCCAGCACGTAGAGGCCGCCCACGTCGCGGACGTGTTCGGCTTCCTCGGCGACCTGCTCCTTGACGATGGGCAGGTCCTCGAGCCACGCCTCGTCGTACTCGTCGGGCGTCTCGACCGGATCCAGACCGCGGCCACGCAGCCGCTGGTCGACCAGATAGTCGACGTTGCCGCCGAGCACGACGTCGGTCCCGCGGCCGGCCATGTTGGTGGCCACCGTGATGGCGCCGCGCCGCCCGGCCTCGGCGACGATGCCGGCCTCTTGCTCGTGGAACTTGGCGTTGAGGACGCTGTGCGGGATGCCGCGCTTCTGCAGCATCCGGGACAGGTACTCCGAACGCTCGACGCTGGTGGTGCCGATCAGCACCGGCTGGCCCTTTTCATACCGCTCCCCGATGTCGTCGGCGACGGCGATGAACTTGGCTTCCTCGGTCTTGTAGATCAGGTCGATCTGGTCCTTGCGGACATTGTCCCGGTTGGTGGGGATGGGCACCACGCCGAGCTTGTAGATCTCGTACAGCTCGGCCGCCTCGGTCTCGGCGGTGCCGGTCATGCCGGCGAGCTTGTCGTAGAGCCGGAAGTAGTTCTGCAGGGTGATGGTGGCCAGCGTTTGGTTCTCGGCCTTGATCTCGACCTTTTCCTTGGCCTCGATGGCCTGGTGCATGCCTTCGTTGTAGCGCCGGCCCATCAGAACGCGGCCGGTGAACTCGTCGACGATGAGCACGTCGCCGTCGCGGACGATGTAGTCCTTGTCGCGCTGGAAGAGCTCCTTGGCCTTGAGCGAGTTGTTGAGGTAGCTGACCAGCGGCGAGTTGGCGGCCTCGTAGAGGTTGTCGATGCCGAGTTGGTCCTCGACGAACTCCACGCCGACTTCGTGCACGCCGATGGTGCGCTTGCGGATGTCCACTTCATAGTGGACGTCCTTCTCCATCATCGGGGCGAGCCGGGAGAACTCGGAGTACCAGTGCGAGGCGCCGTCGGCCGGGCCGGAGATGATCAGCGGGGTACGCGCCTCGTCGATGAGGATCGAGTCGACCTCGTCGACGATGGCGTAGTTGTGGCCGCGCTGCACCAGGTCGTCCAGCGAGTGCGCCATGTTGTCGCGTAGATAGTCGAAGCCGAACTCGTTGTTGGTGCCGTAGGTGATGTCGGCGCCGTAGGCTGCCCGGCGCTCGTCGGAGTTCAGGCCGGACAGGATCACGCCGACGTCCAGGCCGAGGAAGCGGTGCACGCGGCCCATCCACTCGCTGTCGCGCTTGGCGAGGTAGTCGTTGACGGTGACGACGTGGACGCCCTCACCGCTCAGCGCATTCAGGTACGCGGGCAGCACACAGGTCAGGGTCTTGCCCTCACCGGTCTTCATCTCGGCGACGTTGCCGAAGTGCAGCGCGGCACCGCCCATCACCTGGACGTCGAAGTGCCGCTGGCCGAGCACCCGCCA
Organism: uncultured Actinomycetes bacterium; assembly: GCA_903877095.1. Taxonomy (GTDB): domain Bacteria; phylum Actinomycetota; class Actinomycetes; order Mycobacteriales; family Mycobacteriaceae; genus Mycobacterium. The sequence continues at coordinate 9,709 of CAIRCP010000151.1, forward strand.
GGCGGCCTCGCGCGCCACCGAGAACGCCTCGGGGAGGACGTCATCGAGCTTCTCGCCGGCTTCGACACGGGCCCGGAACTCGCCGGTCTTGGCCCTCAACTCGGCGTCGGTGAGCTTCTCCACCTCGTCCGACATGGTATTGACGTAGTCGGCGACTCCTCTGAGCCGCTTGACCGTGCGTCCTTCACCGAGGCGCAGCAACTTCGACAGCAAGTGATTCCCCTGTGGATCGGAGGTTTGAGTGGCCTCCATCTTAGGTGACGCGAAGATAGCGCCCGGTCAGGTCGGCGCGCCCAGGCGAGCCGACCTGATCCGGGCGAAGGTTAGGCGAGCCGAATCAAGCCACCGGCTCGCCGTCAGGCGAGCCGAATCAAGCCACCGGCTCGCCGTCAGGCGAGCCGAATCAAGCCACCGGCTCGCCGTCAGGCGAGCCGAATCAAGCC